>CANFVI010000158.1 GCA_947450405.1 Flavobacteriales bacterium | reverse complement strand
TTATGTGCCATACTTTCTAATTTATATTATTAAGCCTTGATACTTTCGATTTTCAAACAAGTGTGTGAATGTCTAAAACCATTCTTCACTGTATACCCTTTTCTTCTTTTCTTTTTGAAAACGATAATCTTATCGCCTTTTCCGTGCTCTGCAACAGAACAAGTAACTTTCGCACCTGCTACTGTTGGAGAACCCACTTGGATCTTGTCTCCACCTATGAACAAAACATTTTCAAACTCAATTTTTGAACCTGTTTCGGCGTCCAAACGATTTACAATAAGAAAGGTATTTTCTGAAACCTTATATTGTCTTCCTGCTATTTCTACTATTGCGTACATGACGTAAAATTGGGTTGCAAAGATAGTGAAATTATTTTACCAAACAAACCTTTGGTGAGATTTTTTATTTAAATTTCATTGTGTTGTATTTTGTATACACTCCAAAAACTGGTGTTTATCTATTGAACTCCTGCGCGCATTTTTGTATTGCAATGAAAAAAGGAATTCTTACAGCAGCCATTTTGTTTCATGCCATTGTACTTATGGCACAACCAGATAAACCTAAAGGTTTCGAAAATAGCAGTCATGATGTAATTTCTGGTACAAATATTAAACTTATCCCGGCCTCAAAGCTATCAATTGAGCCGATTGTACCAAAAACCGAAACACCGAAAATTACCCTTAAATACGAAACACCCGAATTGAATTGGAATACCCCAAAATTAATTCAAACCATAGATCCAGATAAAATAAAAGAAAAAGGCATAGATTCTATTGCCCTCTCAAATTATATACGTTTGGGTGGTGGAAACAATACCCACATTATTGGTGAAGTATATTTATCCAACAAACCAAATGCGAAATGGTCGTACCATCTAAATTTGGCTCAACTTCAAGCAAAAAACAAAACCACATTACAGGAATTTGCAAATACACGCATTCAATTAGGCGGAGCAAGATTTTTCAACAACTCCAGTTTAAATACTTCATTGTTTTACAACAGAGACCATGTTGCTTTTTTTGCAAAAGATTCTAATTTTAAATCTGAAGGAAAATCTAAAGCCATTGATTTATTGAATTCTGGCAAGGTAGCAAACACCTATGGCGTAAACATCGACTATGTATCATTGGCTACCAACAAAATGCCAGAAATTAAATGGTTAAACAGAATTTCATCATTCAACACAAATACCAATCACGACGAACTTGAAGTGAATAGTACTTTGAAAATGTTGAAAAACCACAAAAACCTGACCATTTGGGGAGAATTGTCATTTACCGATATCCAATCAAAACAAAAATTTGACACGGCCAAAACACAGTCTAGCTTGAATCAAATATTTATTGATTTTAAACCCCGTGTTCAATTCATCCACAAACAAACCGACTTGAACGTTCAAGTTGGATTGAATATCACCCATAATAATTACACTGCTCTAAGTAGTAGCAAAAATTATATAAATCCATTTATCTATGCTGAAAAAGGCATCAAAGGATTAGAAATGAAGGTTTATGGTTCTATTGATGGAGGTTTAATTAAAAACTCCTTAAGAAGAATGAACGAAGCTATGCCCTACTTTGCTGATACATTAATTTTGAAAAACCAATTTGAGCAATTAAATGGTTATATTGGTATCAAAGGTAAAATATCAGGCAATTCTCAATTCAGTTTAGATTTTGGAGGAAATTCAGTTTCAGACATGTTAAATTATGTAAGTGCCAAAGAAGCAAATAAATCAATTTATGACAGTTTGAATTTGATACGTGCAGCATATTTAACCAATGTAAGCACGATTTATTTCAGGGCATTTGCGCAATACAATTTAGGCGAATCACTCAAAATAATGGGAAATTTAAAAGTAATACAATATACACCAACTGTCTCTCACATTCCTAGCTTTACATTTAACTTAAGTGCAGAATATTCTCCTGTGTCAACAGTTTTAATTAAATTAGGGATGCAAGGCGTTGGTAATAGATATAATAAATTATTCAATAACAACACTGTGTTGTTAAATAAGTACACCGATTTGTATGCACGCTTAGACTATAGATTTAATGGAGCTGGCCGTATTTGGATACAAGGTTCAAACTTATTAAATCAAAATTACCAAACCTATTACGGATACAATGCTTTTGGCTTAACAGTAATGGGCGGAATAAGTATTGCTTTATTCTAAAAACACATTATATTTGTATAGATGATAGAAGGTAAATTCATAGCAACCATTCAACAATTACTTACGCAAGAACATTGTGTGATTGTGCCAAATTTAGGTGCATTTGTTTTGAGGGATACTGACGCTACAATGAATTTTTTTACCAAAGAAATTAAGCCACATCACTCTAATGTTTATTTTAATAAAGACATTATACAAGATGATGGCTTATTCACAAATGCCTTAAAAGAAGCATTAGGTTTATCTTACAAAGAAACAAACGAATATATACAAACTGTAATTGCATTTATTAAAAATAGAGTTGCAGAAAAAAAAATATGTTCTTTTGCACCTATAGGAAATTTCTTTATCAATTCTGAAAATGAAATTTTCTTTATTGGAAACAACCAACTCAATTTAAATATTGAAACATTTGGACTAAAACCAATCAAATGGAATATTCAAAATCAACATATTCCTGAAATTAAAGTTTTAGACCAATCTTCAATCAATTCAAATAATTTGAATGATGCTGTAATACTAGAAGTATCAGCATCAGAACAAGAACATACTGAATTGCACACCCGCAAAAATGCATTTTGGAACATTGCTGCGAATGTTGCTTTAATTACACTTTCAGTGGGTGTATTGTATTTGAATTCCATTGCCATTAAATCTGTTTTTACAAGCAAAGCGAAATCCCAGGCATCTTCTCTGCTGGTAATTAAAAACGTTGAAGTTAAACCAGTTGAAAAAGAAGAATCTGTGATGATGGTTATTGGAGGAAAAGTTGTAGCCATTGACGAAAATGGTATTCAAACAAAAATCACCAAAGATTCTTCAGTCAAAAAGGAATCCCTTGATGACATTAGAAATGAAATTGCGCACAGCAAAGGGAAATATTTTGTAGTTGGCGGTTCATATATTACCGAAGCTGCGGCTAAGATGGAATGCCAAAAATGGAGTAAATTAAACTACAAATCAACTTTCATAAAAGTAAAAGGAAGTAGTTTGATAAAAATCGTATTAAAAAGATTTGTAAGCGGAAAAGATGCGAGCAATTTTGCCCTGTCTGTGAAAACACTGCCAACAAATACAATTTCCGTTCAAGAACTTAACATAGCGAAATAAACCATGTCACATTACGTTATTGAAAAAAACTTAAATACAACAAAAGGTCAAAAAGCGACTTCTGGAGTAATTAGTTTAATCATCTCTAGCCTATTGATTTTTGCGCTTTGGTTTATGAAAATCACGGTACCTAACCCTCCCTTTCAAAACAAAACGGGTGAACTAGAACTTGATTTTGGTGTAGTTGAAGAAGAAAAAAGTTTTGGAGCACCTGATCAAGGTGGGCCATCATCAACCCCTCCTGCAAAAGGTGGTGAAAATGTAGAAGCTTCATCTCCTACCCCCGAAAAAACAACTACAGGTGGACAAGGCCAAGTTGTCAATACAACCGATCCAACTGAAGAAACATCTCTTCCCCCAATTGATCCTCCAGAAAGTAAAACGCCAAAAGTGAATGCGCGATTGGCTGGAGCTTTGAAAATTGGAAAACGAGGAAATGGAAAAGACGGAATTGAAAATGGAATTGAAGGAGGAATTGGAAAACAAGGTTTTGGTGAAGGAGGAAAAGTTCCAGGTATTACTGGAGCTGGTGGTACCAAAGTAACAAATAACAGAGGAAATAAACTTTACGATTACAAATTCAATAAATATACATTTACTTCTGAGGTTAGACAAGTGAATTCAGAAGGGGAAGGTGATATTATTGCTTATGTTCGCGTTCTTGCAAATGGCCGAGCCAAGGTTCTCAGAATTGACCCGAGTAGCACTTATACCGGTGGAGATGCCAATGCAAAGGAAGTGATGCAAAATTTTATTGACCGATCTAAGTTTTTACCAATTGGTGATATTTCTGAAGACCAAGGTAAAATTAAACTTACTGTTACTAAAAGATCGTTAAACTAATCATTCT
>CANFVI010000157.1 GCA_947450405.1 Flavobacteriales bacterium | reverse complement strand
TTTTTCGCGGTTTCTATCGCCATATTCACATCATCAAATCCATCTCCAATCAGCCCGATTTCTTTTCCCATTGATTGTAAAGCATCATAGGGAAGTGCCCTTGGAATATGCGCATTTGTGAAATAGTACGTTGCTTCTTTTGGAAATAATGTCAATACTTCAGAAATATCTTTATCATGTACAAACCCCAACACAAAATGATAGTTAGCATTTGAATAATCACGTTTGAGCTGGTTGATAATTTCCGAAATCCCGTCTTTATTATGTCCTACATCATGTATGACTGTTGGAGAATCACTAACTACATCCCATCGGCCACACATACCCGTTAGCTCTTTCACATTGGCAAGTGCATATTTTTCATTTTCGTTACTTATTGGAAATCCCAACTGATGCAATATTTTTTCAGCTGCCAATACCGTTTTTAAATTTTTCATTTGATAAGCGCCCATCAAATCCAATTCGAAAACTTCCGAATGTAAATTGCTTGTATCTGTTACTTTGTATGCAGCTGTATTTTTGTATGAATCAATTTTATCTATTTGATATAAATCTTCTGCATAGATAGGCGTAACATTCATTTCACTTGCCTTTGAATCAAATACAGGTTTTGTTTGAGATAAAGCTTCTCCAATAATTACGGGTGTGTTTGATTTAATAATTCCCGCTTTTTCAAAAGCAATTTGCTCAAGGGTGTTGCCAAGTAAATTGGTATGATCAAACCCAATGTTTGTTATTACACTTAAAATCGGGTTAATCACATTTGTACTGTCTAAACGCCCGCCCAATCCAGTTTCTATAACCGCTATATCTACTTTATTTACTGCAAAATATTCGAATGCCATAGCTACAGTAAGTTCAAAAAAAGAAGGCTGTATTTCTGTACAAAGCGTTTTGGTTTTTTCTGTAAAATCAATGACAAATTCTTTTGCAATGGGCTGTCCGTTAATTCTAATGCGTTCTCTAAAATCTTTTATGTGAGGAGATGTGTATAAACCCGTTTTGTAACCTTGTTGCTGAAGCATGGCTGCAAGCATATGACTTGTACTGCCTTTCCCATTTGTGCCAGCGATATGAATTGATTTGAAAAGATGTTGTGGATTGTTTAATGCATTACATAAAACAATGGTGTTGTTTAGATCAGCTTTATATGCAGCAGCGCCAATTCTGGAAAACATAGGCAATTGTGCAAATAAAAAAGCAATAGTTTCTTCGTAATTCATGTAGGTAAAGATAATACCAAATTGAATTATAAATTAGTTTAGAATTTTCTGGTACAATGCCGATGTGGTAGCTGTTTGGGACAATTACATTGGACCATTACAGATATCCAATAGGTATAAATAGTAACTTATTTTATTTGCCTACTATGTTTAATAATGTTGATCAAATTGGAGGGACAAAGTCAAAATTTAAAAGTCAAAATTCAAAAACGGTTTATAAACAATTCCCAACTCTCCTCTATGCGCAAACTTTTCACTTTTTACTAATTCACCCTAAAATCAAAAATGATGACCGCTTCATAAGGCTGAGATCCAGCTTCAAAAGGAATTTTTGGCAAACAATTGATGATGGCGTTTTTGTATTTGGCATCAAAACTCGTAGATTTTTTTTCTATTTTTATAAAACTACCTACTCCAGAAGTTGAGACTTTTATTTTTGCATAAATTTTTTCAGCGCCGAGTTCATCTTCAAATTTATAATTCTTCAACATGGCTTTGTTGATTGGAATTACTTTGGGTTTACCATTGGCAGATCCTGCATCTCCAGCACCATTTGGGTTATTTCCTTGAGATTTGAAACCATTGTCCACATCTGCATTGTTGCCGTTTTTGCCAGTATTGGGACCTTGGTAAGTAAGTTTAGGTTTGTTATTATTCGTATTTGTAGGTGTCGTTACTTTTGGCAAGTTTGTTTTAGTCGTTTTCTTCTCTGTTTTTGTGATTACAGCTGCGTCAGACTCTGCATTTTCATCAGGTGCTACATTACTATTATCGTCGGAACTAGTTGGGATTGGGGTGCTTTTTTCAACATCTGGAGTTGGCGAACCTTTTACTAATGGTTGCTCTTGACCATAACCTTCTTCTTCGTTTCCTAAATTAATTTCTATTTGATCTTGAATAACCAATTCAGGAGGCGGATTTGTATTCCATCTGATTAAAATAAATAGAATGATTAAAACCGTACAAATTGCTGTAGTATAAATAAGCGCTTTTTTGTTTTCTTCAGTTTGGATAACGATATACATATGAATTGAATTATAGGTTTAAAGTTATTATTTTCTGAACGTAGAAATTTAATTTTAATGAAATAGTTTTTGAGAATGGAAATATTTTAACAACTCTATTTATTTTTTATACACCCGTTCCCCAAAAAGCATACTGCCAATTCTAATCATATTGCTACCGCATGAAATGGCCATTTTATAATCCCCGCTCATGCCCATGCTCAACGTTTCCATTTTAAAATTATCTGTACTTAAAGTTGCATACTTATCATACAAGTTTTTCAAAGTATCAAACTCGTTCTTTACGATTTGAGGGTCTGAAGAAAAACTAGCCATACCCATCAATCCAACGATATGTACATTTGGTAATTGAGGTAATCTCTGAATGATATTTTCTAACTCCGCTTCATTTAATCCAAATTTGGTTTCTTCTTTTGCGATATAAATTTGAAGTAAGCATGAGATTTTTTTATTTAATTTTTCGCCTTGCTTATTGATTTCAATCAATAGCTTTTCGCTATCTACCCCATGTATCAAGTGTACAAATGGAGCGATATACTTCACTTTATTAGATTGTAGATGCCCTATAAAATGCCAACGAATATCTTTTGGAAGTGCTTCATGCTTATCAACCAATTCTTGCACATAATTTTCTCCGAAATCACGTACACCAATGTCATACGCTTCTTGCAAATCAGCAATTGGCTTGGTTTTCGATACGGCTACTATGGTAACGTTTGTATCAATTTGTTCCTTCAGGGAATTGTAAACAGATGTTTGAAAGGGCATTTAAAATTTATTCATGAACAACTAGCGATATATCTCAAACGAAGGTAGATTATTTTAAAATCGTTCTACTGATTACGATTCGTTGTACTTCACTTGTGCCTTCATAAATCTGGGTGATTTTTGCATCGCGCATTAATCTTTCTACATGATATTCTTTCACAAATCCATACCCGCCATGTATTTGAACCGCTTCAGTTGCAGTCCACATAGCCGTTTCACTTGAAAATACTTTTGCCATTGAACTGCTTAACGTATAATCGATTCCATTGTCTTTTTCCCATGCAGATTTCAAACACAATAATCTGGCAGATTCAATTTTCGTTGCCATATCCGCCAACTTAAATTGAATAATTTGATGGTTCATAATTTCTGTACCAAATGCTTTCCTTTGTTTGCTATAAGCTAATGCTAATTCGTAAGCGCCTGATGCAATACCTAATGCCTGAGAGGCAATTCCAATTCTTCCTCCAGCAAGGGTTTTCATGGCAAACTTAAAGCCAAAGCCATCTTCGCCAATTCTGTTTTCCTTTGGCACTTTTACATCGTTAAATAAAATGGTATGCGTATCACTTCCTCTAATGCCTAGTTTATTTTCCTTAGCACCAACTACTACCCCATCCCAATTTTTTTCTACTATAAAAGCATTAATACCTTTACTTCCTTTTTCAGGATTTGTTTGTGCAATTACCAAATAAACACTGGCACTATTTCCATTGGTAATCCAATTTTTGGTTCCATTTAATAAATAATAATCGCCCTTATCTTCTGCAGTTGTGCTTTGCGAAGTAGCGTCACTTCCTGCTTCTGGCTCACTTAATAAGAATGCACCAATATAGAGCTCGCCATCTTTTTTCCCTTGTGCCAATGGGGTTAAATATTTTTGCTTTTGAGTTTCGCTTCCATATCCTTGCAAACCATAACAAACCAAACTATTGTTTACACTCATACAAACACTTACGCTTGCATCTACTTTACTGATTTCTTCCATAGCCAAAACATAACTGATGGTATCCATTCCACTACCTCCATATTCTGGACTTACCATCATGCCCATAAAGCCCAAATCAGCTAATTTTTCGATTTGTTCTTTTGGAAATTTCTGATGTTCATCACGCTCGATTACGCC
>CANFVI010000156.1 GCA_947450405.1 Flavobacteriales bacterium | reverse complement strand
GTTGATCATTATACCAATCCAAGAAATATTGGGACTTTAGATAAATCTAAAAATACCGTTGGCACAGGTTTGGTAGGTGCTCCAGAATGTGGCGATGTAATGCGTTTGCAAATTGAAGTTAACGATGAAACAGGCGTTATTCAAGATGCCAAATTTAAAACATTTGGATGCGGTTCAGCAATTGCTTCTTCCTCTTTGGCTACCGAATGGTTGAAAGGCAAAACAATTGACCAAGCTTTAGAAATTGACAATATGGATATTGTTGAGGAATTGGCCTTGCCACCCGTTAAAATACATTGTTCAGTTTTGGCTGAAGATGCAATTCGTATGGCAATTAACGATTACAGAGCAAAACAAGGTTTAGAGCCTTTGATTTCTGAAAAAGTTCACCATTAATAACTTTTGCTATGTTGGCTGATGCAGGTGCAATAACAATTACTGAAAAAGCTTTGGGAAAAGCTTTTGATTTGATGCGTGATGCAAATATTACAGCTCCAGAATATTTCTTGCGTGTAGGTGTTAAGGGTGGTGGTTGCTCTGGTTTAACGTATGAATTGGATTTTGACAATGAACCCAAAAAAGGGGACATGGAATTCGGTGATTCAAATTTTAAATTGGTTTGTGACATGAAAAGCTTCTTATACTTATGCGGAACAGAACTTGATTTTTCTGATGGATTAAACGGCAAAGGATTCAATTTTGTTAATCCAAATGCCTCAAGAACCTGTGGCTGCGGCGAAAGTTTCTCTATCTAATTTTGGAAATACTTTCTATCCATACCCCTTATATTCAATTGAATCAGGCCTTAAAGCTTATAGGTTGGGTTGAATCGGGTAGTATGGCAAATGAGGTAATTGATGCCGAATTGGTTAAAGTAAATGGTATAGTTGAACTTCGCAAAAGAAATAAAGTCTATCCCGATTTTATTATTGAATTTGAGGGACAAAAAGCAAAAGTTCAATCTGCTTAATTTCTAATTAATTTATGATTAAAATCATATGTGCATCTGATGGGTGTCATGGTTTTCGATGTATATCTGATGCAACTTTGAATTATGAATACTGCATCTCAAAAATACATACATGAGCTCCATACCGAGCATATTACTTATTTATCAACTTTGGCTTTTGCAAAAGACGAAATCAAAACGTTTAATAACAGATTATCTGAAATTGTTACTGCAAATACAAAGAAAGAAATTCTGGCTGAAGTTGAGCATTTTCAGAATCAGTTTATTCGCCATAACGAGGTGATAGATGAATTAAAACATGAGGTGCATGAGTGTGAAACACGAATTGCAAAGATTGCAGAGTCAAATAATGTAGCAACAGACCATAAAAAAGTTGATGATCACGCCGATTTGCGCGATCAAATGGATACATTCAGCCATATATTTTCTGAATTAAAAAATGAATTTAAATCATTTTTAGAAAAAGCTTATTAGTCTTTTTATATTGTTTTGTTAACAGAAAGGGAGCGATTTATCGCTCCCTTTCTGTTTTATACGTATATAAAATTTAGATAACTACGTTTACAATTCTGTTTTTAACCACAATAACCTTTTTCGGTTTTTCACCGTTTGTCCACTTTAAAACAATTTCATTGTTTAATACTGCGGCTTCGATGTCTTTTACATCAGCATTAATATCAAATTCTAGTTGCGTTCTGGTTTTTCCATTGATACTAATAGGGTAATTAAAACTACTTTCAACTAAATATTCGTTATTGAATTTTGGCCATTCGGCAGTGTGGATGCTGCTTTTTTCTCCCAATGCTTCCCATAGTTCTTCAGTAACATGTGGCGCAAATGGTGCAAGTAAAACCAATAATGGCTTTAATATGTCTAATTTGTTGCATTTTAAAGTGCCCAATTCATTCACACAAACCATAAATGCAGATACTGAAGTATTGAAACTCATCGATTCAATATCTTCTGATATCTTTTTTATTGTTTTATGAAGGATTTTCAGCTCTTCTGCTGAAGCGGTTTCATGCGATACATTAAATTGTTCGTTTTGCATGAATAAACGCCAAAATTTACCTAAAAAGCGAGAAACGCCTTCAATTCCATGTGTATTCCAAGGTTTGCTATCTGTTAATGGACCAAGGAACATTTCATACAATCTTAAAGTATCTGCACCGTACTGTTCGCAAACATCATCGGGATTTACAACATTGCCCCAACGTTTGCTCATTTTTTGGCCATCTTCGCCCATGATCATTCCCTGATTTACCAAGCGTTTGAATGGCTCATCCCAGCTGATATATCCTAAGTCATTTAGAAATTTTGTCCAAAATCTGCTGTACAATAAATGTCCGGTTGCATGCTCACTTCCCCCAACATACAAATCAACTTGATTCCAATATTCTAAGGCTTCTTTGCTAGCAAACGCTGTTGAATTATTAGGATCCATATAACGTAAAAAATACCAACTACTTCCTGCCCAACCTGGCATTGTATCTGTTTCTCTTTTACCTGATGGTGTATTTACCCAATCAGTAACTGCAGCCAAAGGACTTTCGCCCGTACCTGTAGGTTTGTATGATTCTACTTTTGGTAATTCTACTGGAAATTCACCAACAAGCTGAGGAATTTGATCGTTCCAAATGATTGGAAATGGTTCTCCCCAATAACGTTGTCTTCCAAATCCAGCTTCACGCAATTTATAGTTGATTTTTTTGGTGCCAATTCCTAAGTCTTCAACCATTGTAATGGCCTTTTTTATTGCCTCTTTTACGGATAATCCGTCTAAGAAATCACTATTGAAACAAATTCCATCTTTGGCACTGAATGCCTCAGACATTGGAACTTCAATTGTTTCATTTTCGGGCTTTATTACAGGAATAATATCAAGATTAAATGCAGTTGCAAACTCAAAGTCGCGTTCATCATGGGCAGGAACAGCCATAATTGCCCCTGTTCCATAGCCGGCCAAAACATAATCGCTTACCCAAACTGGAATAGATTTATTTGTAAAAGGATTGATTGCATAGGCACCGGTAAAAACACCTGTTTTTTTGGTATCGGCCATGCGTTCAATTTCACTTCTATTTTTTGCTTTCGCAGCATAGTCTAAAACTGCTTGTTTTTGACTTTCGCTGCAAATGTTATTGATTAAATCACTTTCAGGGGCAATTACCATAAAAGTAGCACCGAAAAGAGTATCAGGTCGCGTAGTGAAAACTTTAATTCTTGCAGATTGTCCCTCAATATTAAAATCAATTTCTGCACCTTCGCTGCGTCCAATCCAATTTTTCTGAATTTCTTTGATAGAATCAGACCATTGAATGGTATCTAAACCTTTGAGAAGTTTATCGGCATAAGCAGTAATTCGCAAACTCCATTGTTTCATTTTTTTGCGAACAACAGGATATCCACCTCTTTCGCTTACTCCATTTACAACTTCTTCATTGGCCAAGACTGTGCCCATATCCTCGCACCAATTGACAGTAGTTTCGTCAATGAATGCCAAACGATATTGGTTGAGTACATCATTTTGTTGCTGGGTATTATATGCGTTCCATTCATTGTCAGTAAACGAATGGATTTTGCCTGAATGTGCGTTTATTCCAATATTGCCATTTGCAGCAAATACAGAAATTAAATCTTCTATTTTTTGCGCTTTTTGCAAATCTTTATTGAACCAATGGGTAAAAAACAATGAGAAAATCCATTGCGTCCATTTGTAATAATTAGCATCACAAGTTTTTACTTGTCGGTCCCAATCAAAACAAAACCCCATTTTGTCGAGCTGTTCTCTGAATCTAATAATATTTTGTTCTGTAGTAACAGCGGGATGTTGACCTGTTTGGATGGCATATTGTTCAGCGGGCAATCCAAAGGCGTCGTAGCCCATTGGATGAAGCACATTGAAACCATTTAATCTTTTATAACGAGAAACAATATCACTTGCTATGTAACCCAAAGGGTGACCCACATGTAAACCAGATCCGGAAGGATATGGAAACATATCTAAAGCATAAAATTTTGGCTTTGAAGAGTTTTCAATAACCTTGTACAATTGCGAATCTTTCCAATGTTTTTGCCATTTTGATTCGATTTCGTTGAAATTATATTGATGAGAAATAGACATTCCGAGTGCAAAAATACAAAGGTAGCTGAATTTTAACGACCTTTGCAGTGAAATGGC
>CANFVI010000155.1 GCA_947450405.1 Flavobacteriales bacterium | reverse complement strand
TTTTAACAAATGGAAAAGAAATTTATATCACACATGGATTTAGACTCATTTTTTGTGAGTGTAGAGCGGCTCAGAAATTCGTCGTTTGTTGGAAAACCTTTGATTATTGGGGGACAAAGCGACCGTGGCGTGGTGGCGAGTTGTAGTTACGAAGCACGAAAATTTGGGGTACACAGCGCCATGCCCATGAAACAAGCCAGGATTCTTTGTCCCGACGCCCTTGTTATTCGAGGCGATTCACAGCTTTACAGCGATTATTCGCACATGGTTACAGAGGTCATTGCCGAAAGCGTTCCTCTCTACGAAAAAAGCAGCATTGATGAATTCTACATTGATTTAACTGGAATGGATAAGTTTTTTGGATGTTGGAAAATGTCTTTAGAATTGCGCGACAAAATATTGAGGGAAACAGGCCTTCCCATTAGTTTTGGGTTATCGGCAAACAAAACGGTAAGTAAGATCGCTACGGGAACCGCAAAACCTGCAGGACAAGCATTTGTTGAACACGGAACAGAAATCCCATTTTTGGCACCCTTGTCTGTCAAAAAGATTCCTGGGGTTGGCAATGAAACATACAAAACGTTAAGAAACTTAGGCATTCAATACATCAAAACGGTACAAGAAATTCCACGAGAACTGATGTTTAAAACCCTCCAAAAAACAGGGGTTGAAATATGGAAAAAAGCACAAGGCATTGACGACAGGCCCATAGAGCAATACCAAGAAAGGAAAAGCATTAGCACAGAAAGGACCTTTGAAAAAGACACCATCGACGTGGTGATGCTCAAAAACCTGATGAGTGCAATGGCCGAAAATCTAGCCTATCAATTGCGAAAAGGAAATAAGCTTTGTGCTTGTGTTACTGTGAAAATTAGATACAGCGATTTCAACACGCACAGCATCCAAGCCAAAATACCGTATACCAGCGCAGACCATGTGTTGATTAAACGAACCTTAGAATTATTTGACAAGTTGTTTCAAAAAAGATTGCTCATTCGGTTGGTTGGGGTGAGGTTTAGTGATTTGGTAAGCGGCGGATTTCAAATCAATCTTTTTGAAGAAACAGAAGAGTTGGTGAATTTATATCAAGCCATGGATAGCATTCGCAATCGTTTTGGCGACAGTGCAGTACGAAGAGCCAACGGCATGGATGCAAGAAGTTTGGGTAGAAAAGGCAATCCTTTTGATGGCTCCGCTCCCATTTTGCTTGCCAACCGGCGACAGTAATTCATTTCATGATTTAGAATTAGCACAAATCAATTACTTTTGAATATCAAATTAAAACAACATGAAAACGAGCAAAGCATTTATCATTGCAATTATAGCGTTAATATTATTTGAAATTGCCAGGGTCTATTTCATTATGCCTATGCCAGGAAGTCAAAGAATGAATAGCATTGATTTGGCGTATTTCTTACATAGTTATCGTTGGATTTTCCGTTTATTGTTGGCAATTGTGATGGGAATGTCCCTCAAAACCATGATGAAACAATACCTCAAAACAGGCCTTTTGATGCTATTGCTTCTTGGGGGAATTGCATACGCAACGAATTTCCCAATGAGCGCCGACACCATGTTCAAGACCATGAATCACCAAAACTTTGCAAACAAAAAAGGGAATTTTATTGATTCTAACCGCTTAATTATTGGTGTAGTAATGGGCAATGAAGCCAGGGCTTATCCGATCAATATCATTGCGCACCACCACCAAGTAAAAGACAAAATTGCAGGAAAAGATATTTTGGTAACCTATTGTTCTGTATGCAGAACTGGCAGGGTTTACGAACCCATCATAGATGGCAAAATAGTTGATTTTAGGCTGGTTGGCATGGATCATTTCAATGCCATGTTTGAGGATCCAGAAACAAAAAGTTGGTGGCGACAGGTGAATGGCACTTGCATTGCTGGGAGTCAAAAAGGAAAACAACTTGCAGATATTCCATGTTATCAAACAACATTAAAAACATGGCTAGCATTATATCCGAGCAGCCTTGTTTTACAGCAAGATTCAGATTTCACAAAAGATTACAAAGACTTAGAAAAGTTTGATGACGGTACTGTAAAAAGCAAACTAATTGGCAGAAATTCAACCCCCAACGAATTCAAAAGTTGGGTAGTTTGGGTAAAAAACAACAATCAGGTTAAATCTTTAGATTGGTCTGTGATTGAAAAGAACAAATATGCGATTGCGCAAGTTGGAAACTCAAATTGTATGATTGTAAGCAATGATGGTCAAAGCGTGTTTGCATATAAAATTGACGACAATGCCGCCAATGTGAATTACAAAGCGTTAATTAAAGATACCGAGTTTGCAATAACAACCACCGATGAAACTTTCCATTACGATTACAAAGGAAAATTGATTCAAAAAAGCAATTTTAATAACAAAAACATTCCAATACTTATACCTATTCCATGTACTCAAGAATTCAAACACAGTTTTGAAGATTTCCAATTGTTAAACAACCATTAATTTTACATAACTTTGATAGTATTGACACGAAGGAATAAATTCGATTGTTCTATTTATTGTATATTTGCAGAAACCAAATTGGCTAAAAAATGAAATCCAAACTGCACATTCTTTTAGGTATCTTTATCTTATTGGTATTTAATCAACTAAAAGGCCAAACTCCAAGTTTAACTTTGTGCAAAGGGAGCAGTATAAACTATTCACAAACCGATTCATCTTCTTCTCAACCAAGTGTTTCTTGGTTTTGGACATTCCAAGGAGGTGATATTGCTGCTTCTACCCTGCGATACCCAAAAGTTACTTATCCAGCCATAGGCTTATTTAAAACCACCTGCACAAGTACGTTTGCAGATAGTTCTAAAAGTGTAAAAACAATATATGTTTTAATCATTGATGGCACTTTTACCAATATTCCCATCAGAGACACAACCATTTGTAGCAACACAATTAACTTAACACTTGATGCTGGCAACAATTTACCAATCAATCATTTTGTTTGGAGTAGTCCAGATGCACCTGTAACTTCAAAAGACACGTTCAACAAATTAGCGATCAATCAAGCTGGAACTTATTCAGTAAAAATAACCAATATTTGTGGCACTTCAACCAAAACCATTGTAGTGAAAAAAGGAACAATGCCCTCAGTGAATTTGGGTGGTGATTTATTTGTTTGTCACAATATTTCATTGGTTTTAGATGCGGGTTTTGTTGCTGGATACACCTATAGTTGGACGCCTACTTTAGAAACAACAGCTCAAATAACTGCAAGTTTAGCCGGCAATTACAAAGTAAAAGTTACCAGCAACGATGGTTGCTCCAAAACCGACGACATCAATTTGATAGATAGTTGTCCTCCAGTTGTGTGGCTACCAAACGCCTTCACACCAAATGACGCCGACCCAAACAATATCTACAAGCCTTATATTGAAGGATTTAAAAGCTTGAGAATGTTCATTTACAATAGATGGGGTCAAAAGATGTTTGAAACAACCGATTTGAATGGCGGTTGGGACGGTTTTTACTTAGGCGACCCTGCGGTTGAAGGTGTTTATATTTGCTTATTAGAATTGGTAGGTAACGATTCTTACCGAAAGATGCTAAAATCAAACTTCCATCTAATTCGTTAACTTTTACACCCCTTTTTCACAACTGCTAATTTCTTTGTTGGAAATGTATTAATTTGTAAAAATTAATTTATCCCTAAATGAAAAAAATCATCCCATTTTTCTTGGCTTTATTTTGTATTGCTTTTTTGAAAGCGCAATCGGTAAGCCTAATCAAAGCTGAAAAAGCTTTTGATGACAAAAAGTATGAAAAATGCATAAAAATTTGCGACAAAGGCATTCAAAAAGACAAAACAAACGTTGAACTTCTTTTTGTCAAAACAAAAGCGCAGTATGAATTGTCGTTAATTACCCCTCAATCAGAAGGAGAAACAAACTATGCAAAGGAATGCATAAAGTCTGCCATCAAAGCGAAAGCGAAAGACAAAGAGCATGAGTTCACATTGCAATACAAGGAGTTGTTTAGCAACATTGCAAAACAAAATAACAAAACTGCCCTTGAAATTTTCAATCAAGAAAAATATGTAAAGGCACTTCCCTACTATACCAAAAGTTATGAATTAACTTATGATACCGTTGCTTATGGAATGATGGGTATTTGCTATTGGTTTACAAAAAACGAGAAAGAGGCGCTGAAAATCATGCA
>CANFVI010000154.1 GCA_947450405.1 Flavobacteriales bacterium | reverse complement strand
TGCATTGTTCACAGAATTGTAATTTCCCAAACCATTGAAGCAATTTTTGTAAACTTCCAATCTTTGTTCAATGTCTATTTTCGTGTTTTTTAAGTCCAAAAGCGTTTTTGAAATGTCTTCTTCTTGTTGAACTTGGTAATCCAATACCAAATTAGCCCAAGCCGCAATAAATTTTGGCGAGGTCAAACTGTTCATTTGTTGTTTGGCATATTCAATGGTAGTTGGTTGAATTTTTTTGAACTCTACAAGTTTATTAAAACCAAAAAACATGCAATATTCCAACAGTGTATAATTTGCATTTTTAGAAATCTCAATCAACTCATTTTCGGTTAAACTGCCACCCAATAAAATGATGAGTGTTTGCTTCATGCTTGTTTTTGTTTTATCAGAAAACAACATTTGCTTAAGCTCTGAATTGTAGAACTTAAAATCATGTTCAGGATTCAATGATTCAAACATGGATAATGAAAGATTCAACATTTGAGAATTGTTGGTTTTAAATGCCAATTCCTCTAGCTTTTTACTTTGGCTTTTTACATATTCATTGCAGTTTGCAATATTTGCATTCAGTGATGCCAACTGATGTACTTTGGTTTCGTCGAATTTGGCTTCAAAAATGTTATTTATGAGCAGTTTATAAATTGCATTTGTATTGGGAATGCCTTTAACCAATCCTGTTGTGTTTTCTAAACACTCAAATTTCAATGATTCTGGATTGTAAATCACAGTTCCAACCAATGTGTTGTTTGGATTCAATATAACGTAATCGGGCATGGTGTCAATTTCTAAATTGATAATTTTGCTTGATTCATTGGAAGCAAACCAAACCGATTTTTTGTGTTTGTGCAATCCGTCGTACGACGAATAGTCAATGTCAATTTTGAAACATTTATCCGTTGATTGTGTAATTTCCAACTGATATACATTTTTGTCTTTTGAAATACCCCATTGAACTTCCGCAACCTCATTAGAAAAATACCAAGAGTTGAAGAAATCAGTCATGTTTTTACCCGTTACTTTTTCTATGCATCTTTTCCACTCTGCGGTTGTTGCATTTCCATAGGTATAAGTGGTAAGGTATTCTTTCATCGACAATTTGAAAGCCTCATCGCCAATATAATCTCTCAATAAATTCAAAATGGCAGCACCTTTGTTGTATCGAATTTCATCAAATTGATCATCTGCTTTGCGATATCTATAGTTCACAAGTGGAGTAATTTTTTCGCTGTAAAGCCAAGCAGAATTGTTTTCATCAAGCCAACTTTGTGCTTTTTCTAAGCCGTAGTAATGTTCATTCCAAAGCATTTCGCTGTAACGCGCAAAGCTTTCGTTCATGGTAATTTCGCCCCAGTTGTCGCAGGTTACATAATCGCCAAACCAATGGTGAAACAATTCATGGCTGATATAATCTTCCATATCGTTGTCTTTATCTTGAAGTCCCTCAGAATGAACAACGGCGGTTGTATTTTCCATAGCTCCACTCACAAATTCCCTACAAACTACTTGGTCAAATTTCTTCCACGGATAATCAACCCCAGTACAATTTGAAAAGAACTCAATCATTTTTGGGGTATGTCCAAAAATAGCCATTGCATCTTTTTTGTAATTCGGCTCAACAAAATAACGCACTTGTTTGCCTTTGTAATTATCAACCGTTTCAGCCCAATTTCCAATGGCAATCATGGTTAAATACACAGAATGGGGTTGGGTTTGTTCCCAAACGTCTTTGTATTCTTTGGTTTTTTCCAATTTCGTATGACTTAATCTTTCACCATTAGAAATAGAAACCATGGTGTCGGGGTAGGATAGGGTGATTTTTTGGGTATGTTTTTGATTGGGTTGATCAATGGTTGGAAACCAACAACGACTTCCATGTGTTTCACCTTGCGACCAAAGTTGACGCGGAATTGCAGGATTGCTTAAATCGTGGTTAATAAAGTAAATTCCCTTTTCTGCCAAAATTGCGGAACCCGCATTTGATTCAACATCAACAAGTTCTCTTTCAGGATTTGCTATGTAATTGATTTTAATTTCAACTGGCCCAAACGGCATTTGAATTGTTTTGAAATGAATTACGAGGTGTTGTGAGTCTGTATAGCTAAAGTTCAACTTTTCAGGTGGAGGTCCCTCAGATTTAGGCTGATTGATTTCTACACTCAAAATGTCCATTGCCTTGGCATCTAATACCAAACTGTCTTGGGCATAGAAATAAGGTTTTAATTTCAAAATGGCAGTTCCCTGAACGGTTCTGTCTGCCCAATTGAAGGTTAAATTCAAATCGGTATGCATCAATTGCCAAACTTTGTCGGCAGGATTTTGGTAGGGTACATCATTTTCGGTATTGGCATATGCCGTATCCGGCGAAGCGTCGGTATAATCGTCGCTCACATCATAATCGGAAGTGTTCTTCTGAAATAAATTGCAACTGTTTAATGCGAAAAGGATTGTCAAAGCGATAAACGCCGTGTAAATGAATTTAGTTTTTTTCATTGTTTTTAAAAATTGTCCAGGCCATTTCCGCTTGTGTTTGGAGCATCAAACTACCGTTCAAGCAAAAACATCCTTGGTTCTTAAATTGTTTCAAAAATAAGGTTTCTTTAGGATTATAAATCAAATCAATTGCCACCACATTTTCATTCAAATTTTGAAATGGGAACACAGGTGAAACATCAACTTTTGGCGACATTCCAACGGGTGTGGTTTGAATAATTAATGTGGGTTCATTGAAAGTTAAATCGAGCAAACTTCCATATGAAATTTGACCTACTGTTGGATTTCTTGAAACAGTAATAAAAGGGATTTCGATGTCGTTTAACACCGCCTTCACGGCATTCGCCGAACCACCATTTCCCAAAATAATTGCTTTTTGGGGTTTTGAGGGAAGTTCTTTCGTTGTTTCCAAAAAACCGAAGTAATCAGTATTATGTCCCTCAAGAAAAATATCACCATTATTGCGAATCACTTTAACTGTATTTACCGCGTTCATTGATTTTGCGGCATTAGAAATTGTATTCAAATGAGGGATAATTGACTGTTTAAAGGGAACAGTTACGTTGAAACCTACTAGGTTTGGGTTGTTGTTTAATAAACCTGGAAGTTCATCAACATGCGAAAGTTGAAATAAGTTGTATTTCCAATTGGGCAAGTTTTCGTTGTCGAAAAACTTTTGAAATATTTTCGGCGATTGGCTATGCGCAACGGGGTTTCCAATTAACCCTAGTTGGAACGTTTGCCCCATTTGGCTTTGATAACTTGGAAAATCATTGGCAAAATGGAGAATCCTATGATTGCAAAAACCACCATTTCAAAATGCGATTTCACCCATTCGTTTTTGCCTAAAGCGTATCCCAAAGTGGTAATGCTTGTTACCCACAAAACGGCGCCAGAAATGCAATATCCAATGAATTTGCGGTATGTCATTGTGCCTAAACCTGCGGCGAAAGGCGCAAATGTTCTCACAATGGGAACAAATCGAGCCATAATGAGGGTATAGCCACCGTGTTTTTCATAGAACTCTTCGGTTTGTGTGAGGTATTCTTTTTTAAGGAGTTTCCATTTCAAGTTGAATATTTTCACTCCAATTTTTGAACCAATAAAATAATTAGTGTTGTCGCCCAACAAGGCAGCGAATATCAACAGTGGAATCAAATAAAATATATTCAAAGTGCCGTCTAAGGCTGCAATTGACCCTGCTGCAAACAAAAGTGAATCGCCAGGCAATATTGGCATAAAAACCAAACCTGTTTCAACGAAAATTATCAGAAATAGAATTATATAGGTTAGATTTTTGTATTCACTCACCAATTCTGTAAGGTGTTTGTCGAGGTGTAAAAGCCAATCTTTGGCAAAATCAATTATGTTGAGATAGATCATTCAGGTTCAAATTTCTACAAATTTCAGTTAAAATTCGTATTTTTGTATAAATCCTGATATGAAAAAGTTCATTTTGTTTTTTTCGGTAATGATATTGACGGGGGCCACACTTACTTCTTGTGGCAGTGCAAAACCAGTAAAATCAAAGGGTGGCTGCAATTGCGGTTTTTAATTCACATCTCTAAAAGGCTTTAGTTGTTTGTCAATTATTTAGATTAGTTCCAAAGTTTATTTGTAACTTTGCGCTAATTTAAATAGACTATGTCAAATTCAACATATATTCCTTACAAAGTAAAAGACATTTCATTGGCTGAATGGGGCCGTAAAGAAAT
>CANFVI010000153.1 GCA_947450405.1 Flavobacteriales bacterium | reverse complement strand
TACTTTTTTTGATATAAAATATCGGCGTGTCCAGGTCTGAAAACGTCTTTTAAATGGTCGTAATCTTTTGGCTTGGTATCGTTATTGGCAATTAGAAACGTGATGGGAGAACCTGTAGTTTGTCCCTCAAAAACACCAGAAATCAATTGCACCTCGTCGGCTTCATTTCTTGAAGTGGTTAAATTGCTTTGGCCTGGTCTTCTGCGCTGCATCTCTTGCTCCAACTGTTTCAAATCAATTTGAAAGCCAGATGGAAAACCATCGAGCACGGAACCCACGGCAGGACCATGGCTTTCGCCAAAGGATGTTAAAGATAGGTTTTTGCCGATGCTGTTTCTAGCCATGATTTATTGAATTTCAAAGTTACACTTTTGAAGCTCTTTCCAAAAATTAGGGAAGGATTTTTCTACGCATTGAATATCATCAAATTCTAATTCGTATTGCACCGCTAGCGGCGCAAAGGCCATTGCCATTCGGTGGTCGGAATGGGTATGAATCAATTTAGTATGATTTGGGCTTTCCGGTTTTTGTGTTTTTTGCAAAATGTAAGCGTCAATATTTTCTGAATTTTGCAAAAGAGCATATCCAAACTGAGCCAAATTTTCATTTAAAACTTCAATGCGGTTGCATTCTTTGTACTTGAGGTTTTCAATTCCGGTAATTGTTCCTTCTAATTGAAGTGCCGCCGCGGCAACAATTAATGTGGGAGCCAAATCTGGAACACCAGATAAATCCCAATTAGTATTATTTACCAAATGACCCGTAAACGAAAGTAAACAGCCGTTTTCATTAAAGGTGGTTTGAACGCCTAAATCATTAAAAAAATGAGCACAGTGCATATCGCCTTGGCAAGAGTCTTTCTTTAAGTTTGGCAATGTAATGTCGGACTTCGACAAAGCACAAACTGCATAAAAATAACTGGCTGCACTCCAATCGCTTTCAATGATAATGTTTTGAGCAGTTGGTTTTTGATCGCCAATTATAATTTGTTGATTTACTTCGTCAATTTGGCAATCTATTCCAAAATCATGTAACACCGTTTTTGTCATTTCGATGTAGCCCGATGAATGCGCAATGCCTTCCATTTGAATGGTTTTGATACCAGGATAAATTGGGGCAATTAACATGAGGGCTGAAACGTACTGACTACTTTGGGTTCTATTTATTGTATTTTTAGGGAAACTCCACAGTCCTTTGGTAATTGAAATTGGGAAATGTCCCGATTTTTTCGTATATTCATACTTGGCCCCACCTGATTCTAAAGCATCAATGAGGGGTTGCATGCTTCTATTTTCTAAGCTCTCATTTCCAGTGAGGGAAGTGATTATTCCGAGTGCCGAAAAATATGCAAGAATGAGTCGGGCAGGCGTGCCTGCATCCATGAAATCAAATGATTCACTTTCCAATTGATTGGAAGCATGATTGTTCAAATGAATAACTTCAGATTCGGTTAATTGGTAGTGGGCCCATGAAAAGAAATCGGTGTTTTCCTCCTTGATTTTTTTGAGTGCATCGAGTTTTAGCAACGCACTTTTGAGCAATTGGGTATCTCGAGAATTTGATAAATTACGAATGCCGTCGAAATTCATTTTGGCTTGGTGTGCCAAAATGAGCGCGCGGTTGCTTTGGCTTTTAGAGCCGGGCAAAGAAATTTGAATGTTTGTTGAAGCAATATGTCTGTATTTCAACAAATAAGCCATATTAGATCCAGTTTTGTAAGACTTCAATTACCATTTCGCGTTCAACAACGGTGTTGAATGTTACTTTTCCAATGTTTTCAGGCAATGAAAATAACCATTGGTTGTTTTCATTCTTTTTATCGCCATCAATCAAACTGCAAATTCTTTCAATTTCATTTCTTTGAAATTCAACTTTTGGAAACAATGGGAATATGATTTTATCAATTTGTTTCACAAAACTTGCGCTACAAAGTCCCATCTTGTGAGCAATTTGGGTTTCGATTAAAATTCCATTTGCAACACAAATACCATGGTTGATTTTTGGTTTACCAAAATTCAATGCTTCGAGAGCATGTCCGATTGTATGTCCTAAATTTAATGTTTTTCTTATGCCAGATTCTTTGAAATCTTGATTTACAATGCTTTGCTTAAATTCAATGTTGCGTTGTATAATCGAATCCCAGTCTTCTGAAGCTTTTACAGGAATAGTTGATTGAACGGTTTCGAACATATCGCCGCCAGCCAGAATACCGTGCTTAATTATTTCGGCCCAACCTGAAAGCATTTCACTTTGTGGCAATCCTTTAATAAAGGCAGGCACAATCCAAACTTTACTGGCTTTTTGAAATGTGCCAATGATGTTTTTCTTCCCTCCCAAATTAATTCCTGTTTTGCCACCCTCAGCGCTATCTACCATTGAAAGCAATGTAGTTGGAACATATATCACATCAATGCCACGCATAAACGTGGAAGCGCAAAAGCCAGTTAAATCTAGCAAAGTACCCCCTCCAACAGCAATGATCAGTGATTTTCGGGTACAACCCAGATTTAAAAATTTCTCCCACAGTGAAGCGGCTCCATTTAAGTTTTTACCAGATTCACCATCGTTGATTTTTACGACGTTGGCATTTTCGGGTATTTCAATGTGAGGTCCACAGTGGTGGAATGAATTCTCAGAAAATATAAAAACGATTTTATCGGGGGTGTTTTCCGAAATTAATGTTTGAATATTCTGGTTTAGGTGTTCGTAGGATAAAATCATCCCCTTATTTTTTCGTAGCGTTGTCCATTTGTAGCATCTAGCTCATTCAACAATTTAATTGCCGTAGTTTTATCAGGAACTGAGGCGCCTTTATATATTTCAACCAATTCAGGCCATTTGGTGAAAAAGAATACTTTTTGTAATAAACTATTTTGATTTCCTTTGATTGATTCTTGGAACGTTTTAATTGCTTCAGTTACATTTTTACGCGCCATTTCAGGGTCTTGGTAAAATTTGTCCATTCCTTTGCGGTGGTAATTGTAATTGAGTATTCTAAAGTCCTTAAAACGTGAATTGTTTAAATTTTCTGCTAAGTAAAATCTATTTCTAAAACCTTTTCCATCAGTTTGATTCCAACCGGTTTTATTGGTCATTAAATTCACAATGGTTTGTGCTTTCACAAAGAATGGTGTTCCAGCGAGTTCTCCAAAGCTATCGTAGTCTAATCCCAAAGAAATGTAAACGTAATAGGCTAGGAGGGACGTTAAATCGTTCAAATTTTGATTCTCTTGAAACTCTAAATTTTCAAACTCACGGTAAGAAAAAGTTACATCTTCATCGTTGAACTGAATAATTGTTGTTTTGTAAGTGCTGTTTAAAACAGGACGAATCACTTGCAATTGCATTGTTCCTTGAAATTCGTTATTGTCGGAAATTGCAGTGATATCAAAAAACAACGAAATTTCAATTTTTTCATTGGGTTCAATTTTTTCTTCGGTCCATCTTCTTGTAGTGATGAACTGTTGAATGCTGTTTTGTAAAGTTGTAAGAATTTGTTTGTCAGATATTTGAACCCTTGGAGCCACACATTGAACTGTGGCTTTTATTTCTTGAGACTTTGCATTTTGAATGCAAAATAAAAAAGCGAAAACAAAAAGGAGTTTCTTCATCTTATTCAAATATCCACGAATTTAAGGTTTCTATTATGATAACGGCAATTTCTTCTTTCGATTGTATTTCAGTTTCTATACTTTGGTTGTTTTTCCCAAAGATTTTTACTTGATTGGTATTCGATTGAAATCCCGTTTCGTTGCTCACGGTATTCAATACAATGGCATCTAGATTTTTCTCAATTAATTTTTTCTGCGCGTATGCTTCAATATTATTGGTTTCCAAAGCAAATCCCACGCAAAATTGATTTTGCTTTTTGCTGAGCGACAATGTTTTTAGAATATCTGGGTTTTTAACCAATTCAATCAACATGTCATTGTCGTTCTTTTTTATTTTGAAGGACTGATAATCCTTCGGTTTATAATCGGCAACGGCTGCGGTCATGATCAATCCATCCATATCTGGAAAAACAGACGAACAAGCATCCATCATTTCTTGGGCTGAAGTAACGCGCATTAATTTGCAATTTTGAGGGACATTCACATGTGAAGGACCTAACACCAATGTTACGTTTGCTCCAAGGTAAATCAGTTGTTCAACAAGGCTTATTCCCATTTTTCCGGAGCTATGATTGCCAATATATCGAACTGGATCAATGGCTTCAAATGTTGGTC
>CANFVI010000152.1 GCA_947450405.1 Flavobacteriales bacterium | reverse complement strand
CGAAATTGCATTTAACGCCCAAATTTCACGTGTTGAATTGCTTTCTGTTAAACAAAAAAACTATTACAAAGCCAACCAGATTTTATTGTCGATGTTAAAAGACGATAAAAATATTGAATACACGGGCCAAATATATTATCGTCTCGGTAAAAATGAACTCAATGCAAAGCGCACAAACCAAGCCATTGAGAAATTCAAAATTTCTACCATCCATTCAAAACAAGATCCAGCCCAAAAAACAACCTCTTTTTTAAGTATTGGGGATATTTATTATAACCAAAAACTATATGAATTGGCGGGAGTTTACTACGATTCGGCAAACCAATCATTAGACGAAAAACATCCAGATTTCGATGCCATTGTTGCCAAGAATGAAATCTTTGGTGATTTATTGAAAAATTTAATTAAAATAAAATCCAACGACTCACTTGTAAGAATGGTTAATGATAAAGATTGGCGCAAAGCAAAAATCAAAGAAGCCATTCAACGTGAAAAAACAGAAGAGGCGCGCGCCAAACTTCCTCAGCCAAAATTACCTGGAAACATGAATCAACTGCCAGGGAATACCGACATGAACAACGGTATGGCGAACGCCAATAGCTCCTTCCCTTTCTACAATATGTTAAATAGAAAGAAAGGCGAAGAAGATTTTATTAAAAATTGGGGAAAACGAGACAATAAAGATTTCTGGAGATATTCATCAAGAAAACAATCTGCAATAGTCAATAATTCAAATGATACTTCAACTTTAACAAGTGGCTCACCTAAGAAAACTGAAACCATTGATTCAGCACTGTTTGCCGACGTACCCAAAGAAGAAAAACGTTTTTATGCGCAGTTGCCATTAAGTCCCTCAAAACAAGAAGAGAAATCAAAAGAAACAGAGAATGCAATTTTTAAATGCGCTGAAATTTATCAAAATAGATTGCAAGATTTCAACCAAGCCATTTATTATTATTCATTACTGCTTAATCGTTATCCCAAAACTGAATATTATGCCCAAATCCTTTATGAATTGGTTAAATTAAACCGATTGGTTGATAATGTTGCAGAAGCTGAACGACTGAGGGCTGAACTTGAAACAAAATTCCCTCAAAGTATTTACAGAAAATTGCTCGACAATCCAAATCAAGCTGCAGCAATTGAGAACACCGATAAATATTCTACAAGTAAGGAAATTACCAATTTTTACGATTCAATGGTGAAGGCGTATCAGGCTGAAAAGTATGATTTGGCTAAAAAAATCAAAATGGGTGCCGATAAAAATTATGCCGGCAACAACTACCAACCTAGATTTGACTTTGTATATGCGCTTTGTGCTTTGAAACTGAAAGAGCCAAAAGCCATGGAATATTTCGAACAAATTACTGTTGATTATCCAAATACCGATGTGTCTGAAAGAGCCCATAATATTATAGACTTCACAAAACGCGCTAAAGAATTAGCAACTTTGCCTAAAGATTCACTTGCGAAAATAGCGGCTGCAGAAAAAACTTTTGAAAAGCACAATGGAAAAACACCATTAAATTGTATTTTAATTGTACCAAAAGGCACCAATATAAATATGTTGAAAGCGGGAATTAGCGATTTGAATAAAAAAGAATATTCGCTCGACAATATTCAAATAGGCGTTTCAGTAAATATTGGTAGCAAATACATTATTTCTATTGAAAATTTTACTACCCCAGACAAAGCCAAATTCTATCAGCAATTTTTATCGAAACAAACTGATTTTTTTGCAGCAAAAAGTGTCTTCGAATTTGATGTAGTTTGGATTACCCAACCCAATTTTCAATTACTCATTAAAAACTTAACTATTGCCGATTATTTGCAATTGTTTAAGGAAGGGAAAATATAACGCATTTCAAAAAACGACATTATATTTGTAGTGCGTTTATGAGTAGTTCATCTTTTAAAATCATTCCAAAATTTTGGTATTTTGTTTGTGGAGGGATTCTCCTCCTCGTTTTATTCTTTACCGGAGTTGGTTATGGCCTATTTGGCGACATGCCCGAGGTTGAAGATTTAGAAAACCCTAAAAATGCATTAAGCTCAGAAATTTATGGCGAAGACGGAGTCATCATTGGTAAGTATTATTTAGAAAACAGAACCAATATTGGAATTAACGATATCAGTCCAGAAGTTATTAAAGCTTTAATTGCCACTGAGGACATTCGTTTTTACCGTCATTCAGGAATTGATATCCGTGGAACCATACGCGCATTTGCTTCTCTTGGAACAGATGGTGGAGCAAGTACCATTACCCAACAATTATCAAAGAACTTATTTAGTAGGTTCGAAAAACCAAGTGGTAAATTGGGACGAATGATGCAAAAATTCAAAGAATGGGTAATTGCAGTTCAACTTGAAAGACGCTATACTAAAAAAGAAATATTGGTTCTTTATTTGAATACAGTTCCATTCTCAGGATTGTCGTTTGGAATTGAAGCCGCATCACAAGAATTCTTCAATAAATCACCCAAAGAACTAAATACCGTTGAAGCAGCTGTATTAATTGGAATGCTGAAGGCAAACTGGAAATACAATCCCAAATACAATGCAGAAAGTTCGAAAATGCGCCGCAACACTGTACTCACGCAAATGAACAAATACGATTATCTTTCAGATGATAGTTTAACTTTGCTAAAAGCACAGCCCATAAAATTACAATACAGAACTGCTGCAATTGATGGAATGGCACCCTATTTCAAAACTTATTTAGGTGAGTACATGAAAAAATGGTGCAAAGAACACAATTACAATCTATACAAAGACGGATTGAAAATTTATACCACCATCAACAGCGAAATGCAAGAATATGCAGAATCCGCTGTAAAAAAACACATGTCTGAACTTCAGCGCAAATTTGTTCAAAGCTGGGGCAAAGAAAAACCTTGGAGATATATCACTGACCGCAAAGTAATTCCTAATTTCATTGAAGATGCGTTAAAGAAAACTGCGCGTTACCAAAATTTAAAAGAAGAATTGGGTGATAACCAAGAAAAAATTATTGCAGCGCTTAAAAAACCAGTAAAAATGACAATTTTTACATGGAATGGAGATAAAGATACAACCATGAGTCCATACGACAGTATGGTGTACATCAAAAAAATACTTCACGCCGGTTTCATAGCACTAGATCCAGAAACTGGTTATATCAAAGCTTGGGTGGGTGGAATTGACCACAAATATTTCAAATACGACCACGTAAATATCAATGCACGCCGACAAGTTGGTTCTACATTCAAACCGTTGGTTTACGCCACTGCCATTGATATCAATAAATTTACACCATGCACAGAATTCCCCCGAGAAAGAACAACTTTTGTTACAGAAACTGGTGAAACTTGGTCGCCCAGAAACTTTGACGGAACATCAGGCGGTGTTTGGACAATGGCAAAGGGATTGGCCCTATCTGATAATTTAATTACAGCACAAGTAATGAAAAGCCTCGGCGATGACGGACCAGATTTGGTTGGCCAATTCGCTGAACGTGTGGGTATCCAAAAAAATAGAATTCCGCGTGTTCCTTCAATTTGTCTAGGTACAATCGAATTAAGTCCCTACGAAATGGCATCTGCATATTCTGCCTTTGTAAATAAAGGATTGTGGGTAGAACCTTCATTTATTACACGAATTGAAGACAAAGACGGAAATGTACTTGAAGAATTTAATTCGCCTAAACATGACCAAGTATTGTCGGAAGAAAAAGCCATGATTATGTTCACTATGTTGCAAAAAGTAGTGGATCATGGAACTGCCTTTGGATTGAAGGGTAGATTCGAAGTTTCTGGCCATATTGGTGGTAAAACTGGTACCACGCAGGGTGCTGCCGATGGATGGTTCATGGGTGTAATGAAGAATTTGGTTTGCGCTACTTGGGTTGGTGCCGATGATCCAACAGTAAGGGTAAAAGGGGCTTTAATGGGACAAGGTTCTGCCATGGCCATGCCTATTTTTGGAAATTTCATGCACCAATTGCAGCGAAGCACAAAACTGAGTTACAAAGCTGACATGATTGATGCACCAAAAAACTTTGATCCGGGCATGTTTGATTGCAGTAAATCAAAGAGCGATAAGATCGATTTAGGCAGGGATTTAAATATTGATGGCCTTGGCGATTAGATTTTTAAGAAAAAGATTAGATTTAATTGATTTTGTAATTCTGTTTCACTATATTTGCAGCCCTAAATAACGAATTTTTCAATAGAATGAAACAAGATATTCATCCAAAGACTTACCGCAAAGTTGTTTTCAAAGACATGAGTT
>CANFVI010000151.1 GCA_947450405.1 Flavobacteriales bacterium | reverse complement strand
TACTTGGGGAAAGTTCGTAAAATCTCTCCTTCGCTAAATGCAGCATTTGTAAATGTTGGCGGAGAAAAAGACGGCTTTCTAACCTATTTCGACTTAGGGCCCAACGTTCGGTCATTGCAGAAATTTGTCCGCATGACCCTCGATGGAAATCCCAATGCCGGAGACTTAGATAGTTTTGAGTTAGAAGAACAAACTGTTAAAACAGGAAAAATAGGCAACGTTCTTAGATCAGGTGAATTGGCCCTCGTGCAGGTTATTAAAGAACCTATTGCGAACAAAGGACCTAAAATCACCTGTGATATTTCTCTCCCTGGCCGATACTTTATTCTCGTCCCCTTTTCTCGTCAAGTTTCTATTTCTAAAAAAATAGGTAACGTAAAGGAAAAAACTCGCCTGAAAGATTTGGCGCATTCAATTAAACCTAAAAACTTTGGGGTAATTGTGCGTACAGTTTCTGAAGGAGTTGCTATCGAAGAACTCGATAAAGATTTGCGCGACTTGCTCAAAAAGTGGGATGAATTGGTTGTTGGATTAAGAAAAGCAAAAGTGGGTGAAAAAGTAATTGGCAACGCCAACCGCGTTGACTCTTTACTGAGAGATATCTTAAATGATTCTTTCACTCAAATTTCTGTTGATGATGCCGAAATTCACGCATCCCTCAAGAAAACACTTGAAAAATACAATATCGACGCCACGAAGATTCTTCGTCATTACCAAGGAAAACTTCCTATTTTTGACCAATACGGCGTTAATAAACAAATTAAATCATCTTTCGGTAAAAATATACCGTTCTCGGGTGGAGCTTATTTAATTATTGAACACACCGAAGCCCTTCACGTAATTGACGTGAACAGCGGAAACACCTCTTTCGATCCTCAAAATCGAGAAGAAAATGTATTCAAAGTAAACACCGAAGCCGTAGATGAAATCGCACGTCAAATTCGCCTGAGAGATATGGGTGGAATTATTGTGATCGATTTCATTGACATGAAAGATCCCAAGAAAAAAGCGGCATTGCATACAGCGTTGAGAGATGCAATGGCGAAAGATAGGGCACGTCACAATATTTTACCTATGAGCAAATTTGGCTTGGTGCAACTTACACGTGAACGCGTAAGACCAGCCATTGAAATTGCAACCTCCGAAATCTGCAGCACTTGTTTGGGTTCTGGTAGGGTTGATAGCTCAGTTCAAATGTTGGGTAAAATTGAAAACGAGGTAAACTATTTGTGGGACAATATGAACCAAAAAGGAATTACACTCAGGGCCAATGCACTCATTACCCATTATTTCAAAGCAGGAATGCCTTCTATTCGAATGAAATGGTGGTTAAGAACCAAACGTTGGCTAAAATTAGAAACTGATCCCAATTTGCCTTTAACGGGATATGTGCTAATTAATAGTGACAAACAAATTATTAATAATAGTTTGTAAATACTTCCATCTATTCTTACTTGTATAATTTACAATACGTAATTTCACAATTACGCAATAAATTCAGGTGCTTCCTAGTCAGCAAATTGCAGCATTGATTATGAAAAATCAATAAATATTTAATTAACATTACGATAATGCGCAAAAATTGTCGTCTTATCTTTTTGATTATGATTTTTAATTCAATTAGATTCGCCGACATGAAAATAAAGTTACTTTTTATTATCACGCTATTAACCTTTGGAATTGTAAATGCACAGACGCAAACAATTCGAGGTATTTTAAAAGACAAAGAAACCCAAAAGCCCATTGTTGGTGCTAAAATTGCGGTTGAAACTTCCGACACAACGTTAAAACTTTCGAGTGTATCTGCCGAAGATGGAAGCTACACCATTGACAATGTTCCTTTGGGACGTCAAAATTTGATGGTTGAAGCCAAAGGGTATCGCGCTACTCCCATTCCAAATATCGTTGTAACTTCGGCAAAGGAAGTAATGGTGAATTTAGACATGGATGAAGAAGTTGAACTTATTTCTGAAATTTCTATCAAAGCAAAAAAGAGACACGACCAAACCAACAACGACGCAGCACTGGTTTCTGCACGTTTGTTTACGGTTGATGAAACAGACCGTTTTGCAGGAAGTAGAGGGGACCCAGCGCGTATGGCCTCTAACTTTGCCGGGGTTCAAGGAGCAGATGATTCTCGTAACGACATTGTTGTGAGAGGTAACTCTCCAGGCGGTGTTTTGTGGAGACTTGAGGGAATTGATATTCCCAACCCAAATCACTTTGCTATTCCTGGTACTACAGGTGGTTCAGTTTCAATTATAAACAATAAAATTTTAGGTAACTCCGACTTCTTTACGGGCGCTTTTCCTGCAGAATATGGAAATGCCGTTGCCGGTGCTTTCGATTTGAAATTGAGAAATGGAAACAACCAAAAACATGAAATTAGTTCTCAAATTGGTTTCTTGGGTATGGATGTAATGGCTGAAGGTCCTTTAAGTAAAAAATCGAAAGCTACCTATTTGGCTACTTACCGTTATTCAACTTTAAGTGCATTCAGTAAATTGAAAATTCCAATTGGAACCAACGCCGTTCCAAACTACCAAGATGGTTCTTTCAAATTAAATTTCCCTCTAAAAAACAATGCCAATTTTTCATTGTTTGCAATTGGAGGAACAAGCAATATTAACATTAATATCAGTGATCAATTAAAAGAAGGTGTAACAGATTTGTACGGCCAAAACGACCGCGATCAGTATTTCAGTTCCAATATGGGAATTGCCGGTGCGTCATACCAAGCTTCTATTTCAAAAAATTCATATATCAAAGTTGTTGTGAGTGGATCTCAGCAATTGGTAAATGCCAGTAGTAATTTATTAGTTGGATTAAAAATGAATTTAGATAATAAATACGAGTTTGATTCTATGCCTAGATTCATGAACTATACCTTCTCGACAAAGACATTGGGCACCCATATTTTTATCAATAACAAAATCAACACAAGGGCTACTTTGAAATATGGAATTCAAGCCACACACTATTTTTATGATTTTGTAGATTCAGTGCGTAATACTGAAAACAACAAACAAGTATATTGGAGCTGGGAGCACCGTTGGAATGCGATTGGCGCTGGAAATATGTTAATCCCATATGTACAATTGAAATATAAATTCACCAATAAATTAAGTATGGTTGCAGGTTGGCAAGCTCAAATCTTCAACATCTCTTATACTCCAAAACCAGGTGAAGTTGAATATAAGAAAAGTTCAAAAAACACGAGTGCTGCGTGGATATTGCCAAGACTTTCTATCCGCTATCAAGCGAGTAAGAAGAGCACCATTAACTTTGGTACAGGTATTCACAGCCAAAACCAATCTGCCTATATTTATTTCTATGACTACCGCAAGAAAATTGATACAACAAAATTGACCTCACCAAGAAACCTAAAAATGGGCTTGACACAAAGTGCACATTTTGTTTTGGGTTGGGATTATTCATTGGGTAATGCAAGCAGAATCAAATTAGAAACCTACTATCAATATTTATGGAATATTCCAGTTGATGATATTTCTAAAGGAAATTCTACATCATTCAGTTTGGCAAATACTGGATCTGGATTTAGCCGTTTCTTCCCTCAAAACAAATTGGTTAATGATGGAACAGGTTATAATTATGGATTGGAATTAACAGTTGAAAAATTCTTCAGCAAAGGATTCTACTACTTGTTTAGCGCAAGTGTTTTTGATGCCAAATACACAGGTAGCGATGGAGTATTGAGAAGCACAGACTTTAACACAAACTATGCTATAAACGGATTATTTGCGAAGGAAATCACCTTTAAAAATAAAAGTGTATTGAACTTTGGTGGTAAAGTTACACTTGCTGGTGCAAGAAGATTTTCACCAATGGACAAAGCTGCGTCTATCGAAGCGCGTGAGTACATTGAAGATCAAGCGCAAAAAAACACCTTGCGATTTGATCAGCCTTATGCCCGCTTTGACGTTCGTGTTTCATATAAAATCAATGCGAAAAAAGTATCTCACGAATTTGCACTTGATTTGGTAAATGTTACAAACAACAAAAACATTTTGAAATATTCATTCAATGTTGCAGAAGTAAAATCACAAATTGACTACCAATTAGGCTTCTTGCCATTATTCTATTACAAACTCGATTTCAGTTTATAAAATCCAATCTCCCTATCAGACTGGGGAGATTGATTTGGTTCATTGATTCGCGGGAAATGTCTACACAATCATACATGTGTAAAACCATTTCCCGCTTTTTTTTTGCCCTTCACTAACTTCGTGTAATATGAAATTAATTTGGAGTGTAATGTGTGTTGGTCTAACCCTTTTTTCATGT
>CANFVI010000150.1 GCA_947450405.1 Flavobacteriales bacterium | reverse complement strand
TAAAGCTCAAATCTTTGCTGGATCAAAATGCCATTACGCCAAACGAAAACACAGCTTTAAAAAGCAAAATACTGAACAATGATTACGACTACAACAACAGTATGGTTGAGCAAATTATCAAATACAAAAAACTCCTAGACGCCAAACTCCTCAGCAACGAAGAATACAATGCCCAAAAGAATAAATTGTTGATGGGGAATTAGGGGGAGTAAACCAATTTATCAAAAGATTGGTATTTTAGACTAAATATTCAATTTTGCAAATAATGTATGTTGATATTGATGAATATTCGGAACAAGCGGAATGTGTTTTCAAAAATGAAAAATATTCTGTTAGGGACAATGGTGCGGTTTTTCGTCATGCACGTGAAAATAAATCTATTCGCAAACTTGATAATCATTGGACATATGGCCTTCCAAACAATTATGGCTACCTTTTGATTGGCTCTGCTCTTGTACATCGTATTGTGGCCTTTGCCTTTCATGGAGAACCGCCAACACCTCAGCATGTTGTTGACCATATTGATACAAACAGAAAAAACAACAGACCCGAAAATTTGCGATGGTTGACGAAGCTGGAAAATGTATTAAATAATCCAAATACTGTAAAAAAAATTATTTTTATATGCGGAAGTATAGAGGCATTTTTAAACGATCCTTCCATGATAAAAAACCATGAAAGAGATGATCGAAATTTTAGTTGGATGAGAACAGTTACACCTGAAGAGGCAAAAATATCATGGGAAAATATTTCCAATTTGAAAAATAGAGATAGCAGAAAACAAAATTCTGCACATAAGGGATTAGGTGAATGGGTATATCAAAGAAATGAATCAATAAACAATAGTAATTTGGAGCCCGTAATTATTTTATCCAAAACGCAAAATGCTCTTCAAAAAAATTGGAAGACGCCAAGTGAATTTCCAATGTGTCCACAAATTATAAATGAAAGCCCACTAGGCAATTATTATAATAACATCAAGCTGGAAGAGGTATTTTCACGGAACCAATATAATGACCTTATTGTAAAAGATTTTTCAATATCCAAGGATAAAGACAATTTGTGGGTTATTTGTTTCAGTAGCAATGCAAGTAGCATGAAACCTTGGTTTTTGACTCAAGTTAATTTTGAAAACAATAAATTTGTTCACATATCACTTGGTAGTTATTTCAAGAAAGATGGCGTGGAAAAAGAGTTTATCATTGCCCAGGGTATAGAATGGATGGGGGGAGAAACTTTTGACGACTTGGTTTAATTAAATGCAATTGCAATTTGTCTTGCATAAAAATATCTTTCAAAAACGTGACAATAGAATTAAATTGGACGATAGTTTAGATTCCAATTTATTAATAATTGTAGGTTATGAACCAAGGTATTTATGAAGAGTTAGTTACTAAATTGGTTTCTCAAAAGCTTGAGGACATAGATAAAAATTTATTTTTTATAAATAAATCGGCATTAGATAAAGAGGAGGCGTCTTCCATTTTGTCGATGCATTTGGCTCAAACCATAAAGCATGCTTTAAACTATATTAAGGGAGACAATCAAATTGAGCATCAAATTGAAATAGCCAATAAAATTATTTTATTCTTAAAAGAGGAGCTTAAGAAGGAAGAGTTTAATAATGATTTGATTGCTATAGAGGGCGAAATTTTAAAAGCAGTATTTACTAAAATTGATGCGCACTTTTCAGATTTCAATTTGCACTTAAAAGAAATCACTCCATATACAAGATTAACCCATAGTGAATTATTTACAGGAGGAAATGTGGGTTTGTCTCTTGAAAGCGAGTTGAAAAAGGAGATCTTGTCATCTAATAAAATAGACCTGCTTGTTTCGTTTATTAAGTTTAAAGGCATAATTATTTTAGAAAGAGAATTAAGGGAGTTTACGCAAAGAGGAGGTCAGTTAAGGGTTATTACCACCACGTATATGGGTGCTTCCGACTATAAAGCAATTCAGCTACTATCTAAATTAGACAATACAGAAATAAAGATATCCTATAATTCGGGTAATGAGCGTTTACATGCTAAAGCTTATTTATTTAAAAGAGATACCGGATTTCATACTGGCTATATTGGCTCCTCCAATTTTTCTCGTTCTGCATTAACAGATGGATTAGAGTGGAACCTTAAGATCACCACCAAAGAAGTAAATCATATTATAGAAAAATTTCAAAAGACATTTGATACGTATTGGCAAAGTGATGATTTTGAAATTTTTGACGACTCAAATCCAATTCAAAAGGATAAATTAATCCAATCTTTGAATCAGGGCAAGTCCGGAAAATTGGCTGATTCGAACCTGGCCTTTTTTGAAATTAAACCTTTCCCATTTCAATCGGAGATTTTAGAAAAACTAGAAGTAGAACGCACCGTTCATAATAGAAATAGAAATCTTGTTGTTGCAGCTACTGGAACTGGCAAGACGGTTATTTCTGCTTTTGATTACAAGAAATTTAAAAATGAAAATAAAACTTCTAAGTTACTCTTTTTAGCACATCGTAAGGAAATTTTATTGCAATCAGTAAATGTATTTAGGGGAATTTTAAGAGATAATAATTTTGGTGAGTTATGGGTTGATGGTTTGGTTCCTGACTCATTTGAATATGTTTTTGCATCAGTTCAAACCATTAACAATCGTATTGATGAATTAAATTTATCACCAGCGTATTTTGATTTTATTGTAATTGATGAATGTCATCACTTAACTGCGAGTAGTTATAGAAGTATTCTAAAATATTTTAAACCTAAAGTCTTACTTGGATTAACTGCCACACCTGAGAGAATGGATGGGGGCGATATTCAAGAAGATTTTCATAACAGAATTGCAGCTGAAATTCGATTACCTGAAGCATTGAACAGGAAAATACTATCACCCTTTCAATATTTTGGTATTACTGATAGTATAGACCTTTCTATAGTTTCATGGGAAAAAGGACGGTATGTTGCAAGTGAATTGACTTCCATTTATACTGCTAATGATAGAAGGGTTGCTGAAATTATTGATGGTTTAAATAAATATACCAAAGATTTAAACGATGTGAGGGCCATTGGTTTTTGTGTTACAATGGATCATGCAAAATTTATGGCAGAAAAATTTTGCATGAAAGGCTTAAAGGCTGATTATTTAACAAGTGCGAACAATCAAAATAGAGACCTTGTAAGAGATCAATTACTTAAGAAAGAAATCAATTATTTATTTGTAGTAGATATTTTTAATGAGGGAATTGATATCCCAGAAATTGATACTGTATTGTTTTTAAGGCCTACAGAAAGCTTAACCATATTCTTGCAACAATTAGGTAGAGGTTTGCGATTGGCGGATAATAAGGATTGTCTTACAGTACTGGACTTCGTTGGAAATGCTAGGGCAGAATACAATTTTGAAAATAAATTCAGGGCTTTAATTGGTAAAACAACCACTACTGTAAAAAAGGAAATTGAAGATAATTTTCCGCATTTGCCCCTTGGCTGTTCAATAATTTTAGAGAAAAAGGCCAAACAAATTATTTTAGACAATATTACTGCAGCCACCACCTTAAACCGAAATCAGTTAATTCTTAAAATTCAAAATTTTGAACACCATACAACATTAGCGTTCAACCTTAAAAATTTTATTGAATTCAACAATATTCCGCTCCAGATGATTTATAAAAGAGGAGGGTGGAAAAGACTTTGTTGCGATGCCGGTAAGATTGATCAATTTGATGATATTTATGAAAGTGAGATTTCAAAAACAATTTTAAATAAGTGGCTGTCTTCTAATTCAACTAGTTATTTTGCGTTTATTTTAGAACTAGCAAAAAAAGGGTTTACTATTTTTCTAAATGAGTTTAATGAAATTGAAAAGCAAATGCTTTTAATGTTGCATTATGACATTTGGCAAAAAGCAGGTGGTTTTGATTCATTAGAAATAAGTATCAGAGAGATTGGTCGAAATAAAATTCTAGTGCTTGAAATTATTGAGGTTTTAGAAATTTTGATTGATAGAATTAGTTTTAAAGAATTAGAAATAAGTTTGCCATACAAGCAACCACTTAAGGTTCATGCGCGTTATACAAGGGATCAAATATTGGCTGCATTTGGACTTAGTACCTTTGAGAAGAAATCACCTAGACGCGAGGGTATTGCAGAAAATTCAAAATTAAATACTGAATTGCTTTTTATAAATCTTATCAAATCGGAGGAGAATTTTTCGCCAAGCACCATGTATGATGATTATGCAATTAATGAAACCTTATTTCATTGGCAGAGTCAAAATTCAGCGGGGCCATTAACACCCAAAGGTGTTTCATACATTAAACATATTGAAAATAAGAAAAGGATTCTTCTTTTTATCCGAGAAAAAAACACAGACGAATTTGGAAATACAATGGGTTATGTTTTTGTGAGAGAAGGCT
>CANFVI010000149.1 GCA_947450405.1 Flavobacteriales bacterium | reverse complement strand
CACGTCCAGAAGGTGGCGGATACAATAGAGGTCCACGTCCAGAAGGTGGCGGATACAATAGAGGTCCACGTCCAGAAGGTGGCGGATACGATAGAGGTCCACGTCCAGAAGGTGGCGGATACAATAGAGGTCCACGTCCAGAAGGTGGCGGATACAATAGAGGTCCACGTCCAGAAGGTGGCGGATACGATAGAGGTCCGCGTCCAGAAGGTGGCGGATTTAATAGAGATAATCGTGGTGGATTTAAATCTAAATTTTCAAATAACAGACCTGAAAATTCAGAAGATAAACCGGTAAAAAAATTGTCTAAGAAAAAACAATTTGATTTTGAAATTACAACTGGATTTAAGGGCAGTAAAAAGGACTTTAAACAAGCAGGAGACAAATTGGCTTTAGGCAAAGAACTTGCTAGTAAAGAAATAAGATTAAATCGTTTTATTGCGAATAGTGGAATGTGCAGCAGAAGGGAGGCAGATTCAATGATAGAACAAGGTTTGGTTAAAATAAATGGTGAGGTTGTGACTGAATTGGGATGTAAAGTAATGCCAAAAGACGAGGTTAAAGTTGATGGCAAAAGAATTGTTCCAGAACAACCCGTTTATATTATTTTGAATAAACCTAAGGGTTATATAACAACTACTAGTGATCCAGAAGGTCGTGATACTGTTATTGATTTAATTGATTTACCTGGCAAAGAAAGAATTTATCCGGTAGGTCGTTTGGATAGAAATACAACGGGTGTTTTATTGTTAACAAATGATGGTGAATTTGCTCAAAAATTGACTCATCCTAGTTTTGAAATCAAGAAAGTTTATAGAGTTACACTTGATAAAAAACCTACTAAAGATCACATGTTGGCTTGGGTTGAAGGAGTTGAGCTTGAAGATGGGTTTATGTCTTTTGAACAAGTTGGATGGGTAGAAGAAGATGAAGAAACGGTATTGGGTGTAGAAATTCATAGCGGAAGAAACAGAATTGTTCGTAGGATGTTTGAACATTTTGGATATGAAGTTGCTGGATTGGATAGGGTTTTGTTTGGTGAGTTTGACAAGATAAAGTTAGGCAGAAGCAAATGGCGATTCTTAACTGAGAAAGAAATTTCGTATGTAGAAAGATTGAAGCGTAAAGAACCTAAAAAACCGACGGATTTATCAAAAGTTGCCCCAGAAACTTGGGAATAAATCTTTAAGGAGTAAATTTGCTCGGTGAATATACTTTTATTAGGATCTGGTGGTAGAGAACATGCTTTTTCGCGTGCTATTAGTCAGAGTAAACATATTACAAAATTATTTATTGCTCCGGGAAATGCGGGTACATCAAATTGCGGGCAAAATATTGACTTAAATCCATTGAAATTGGATGAGGTTTATACATTTTGTGTTGAAAATAAAATTGATTTACTTGTACCGGGAAATGAAGATCCATTGGTTGCTGGAATTGTTGATTTTATTGAGTCAAAAAACCTTGAGTTTTCAACCTCAATAAAGGTAGCTGGTCCAAATAAATTTTGTTCCCAATTAGAGGGAAGTAAAGATTTTGCAAAAGCATTCATGGTTAAGAATGCAATTCCAACTGCATCATATAAAACTTTTGATTCAACGAATATTCATGAATCAGCAGATTACTTGAAAACGTTAACTCCTCCCTACGTATTGAAAGCAGATGGTTTGGCTGCGGGGAAGGGAGTTATTATAACTTCTAACTATCAGGAGGCCATAGACACTTTAAATGAAATGATTTTGGGTGGGATGTTTGGTACTGCCTCAAAATCAGTAGTAATTGAAGAGTTTTTGAATGGAATTGAGATTTCAGTTTTTGCCATTGGAGATGGAGAAAATTACAGAATTTTGGCTTCCGCCAAAGACTATAAAAGAATTTTTGACGGTGATTTAGGACCGAACACTGGCGGTATGGGTGCAATTAGCCCTGTGCCATTTGCCGATGCAGTGTTTATGTCGAAAGTTGAAAATGAAATCATTAAACCCACTTTTGATGGATTAAGAAAAGATGGGAATCCATTTAAAGGATTTTTATTTTTGGGATTAATGAACGTTTCGGGCCAGCCAAAGGTAATTGAATATAATGTGAGAATGGGAGATCCAGAAACTGAGGCCATTTTCCCTCGTTTAAAAACCGATATGATTGAGATGCTTATGGCTATTGCCGATGGTGGCATTAATCAATTGGCATTGGAAATTGATGATAGAACAGCTGCCACAATATTTTTGGTTTCTGGAGGGTATCCGGGAGATATTGAAAAAGGTAAAGTGATTCATATTGATGAGAATAAGATTAAAGAAAATCAATTTGTTTATCATGCTGGAACAAAGACAAGTGGCAATGAAATCGTAACAAATGGAGGAAGGGTAATTGCTGTAACTTCTTTAAATTCTGATATTAAATCGGCCTTGTCGGATTCAAATGAATTGGCAGGAACGATTGATTTTGATGGAAAATTTTATCGTAGGGATATTGGATTAGATTTGCTGAGATATGAAAATGAATGAATTTGATGATCAAATCAATAAGCGGATGAAGCCACCTGCTAGAAAACTATTGAATTTGTTTTTAAGGGGATTGTTAGTTGTATTACCAATTGCATTAACTGTGAGCATACTGATTTGGGTTTTACAAATTATTGGTTCATTTTTACATTTAGACAAACTGAGTTTTGGTGCTGTAGTTTTGTATTTGATTTTGGGTATCGTTGCCATCACTTTTATAGGCAAATTCACAGAGGGGGTAGTTGCAAAGCAGATTTTAGAGTTTTTTGAAGGAATTATAGAAAAGGCACCAGGATTAAACTGGATTTTTGGTACAACAAAAGATATGACACAGGCCTTTGTGGGTGAAAATAAAAAATTTACTGTTGCTGTTAAAGTTCAAATGTCTGAGAATGTCTACAGAATTGGATTTTTGACCCAAAAGGAAATGGATGAGTTTGGAATGCCTGGTTTTTGTGCTGTGTATTTCCCTAATAGCTATGCTATATCAGGAGAAATCCTAGTTGTGCGAAAAGAAAAAGTTGAGAAATTAGACATTGATTCTGGAGAAATCACCAAGTTTATTTTAAGTGGTGGTGTCACCGAAATGAAATAGTGCATTTCTTTGGGGATAATTTTTCCATCAAACATTCGTTAATCTAATTATTCAAACCTTAATTCGCATGATATGATGTTTTTACTTAACATTTTACTTCAAGCTGCTAATGCTGCGGCGGTAAATGAACCAGTTGCGGGTGAAAAAGCACAAGCAACCGTAGAGCATGTTTCTGCTCCAATATTGGAAATGATGGCTAAAGGTGGCTTTGTAATGGGGCTATTGGGCTTTTGCTTAGTTTTATCGATTTACTTTATGGTGGAGCGTTTGATTTACTTGAAGAATCGTGCCAAGATTGACGATAATTTAATCAATGTAATCAAAGACAATTTAAGAGAAAACAGACCAGATGCAGCTTTGGCATATTGCGATAGGGTTCCAACAGCTCAGGCTCAAATGATTTCTACTGGATTAAGATTTTTAGGTAGCAACATGAGAGAAATTGAAAGTGCCATGGAAACCAAAGCAAGTGTTGAATTAAGCGCAATGGAAAGCAATTTGACCTATTTGAGTTTGATTTCAAGAATTGCACCGATGTTGGGTTTCGTAGGAACTATTTGGGGTGTAATTAACATATTTTATTCAATTGCACAATCAAATGATTTGAGTATTGCTTCCATTTCAGAAGGTTTATATGTGAAAATGGTAGCCAGTTTTGCTGGTTTATTGGTGGGTATTATTTCTTTCTTGGGTTACCAATTATTCATGAGAAGAATTGATAGGTTTGCTGAAAGATTGCAAGAGCAAAGTTTGAACTTACTTGAAGTATTAACAAAGTCTAACATTTAAGGCTTATGAAACTCGGACGCCGTAAAAGGGAAGAGGCAGAAGTTGAATCATCATCGTTAAGTGACATCATGTTTTTCTTGATGTTGTTCTTTTTGATTGCAAGTACGCTTGCCAATCCGAACGTAATTAAAATTATGTTGCCACAGGCAAAAACAACTTCAACGGTACAAACAAAGCCATTTATTTTAACTGTAAAGTTTGATGAAAACGATGAAACAAAAACCAAAGTTTTATACTTTATTGACAGTGAAAAAGAACCTGTTGGGTTAACAGAATTGACAAAACGTTTAACTACGAGAAGGGATCAATCTTTTGATGCTGCGAATCCCGATAATCGTTTGAATGTAGTGTTGCGTTTAGACAAAGCATTGACAATTCAACAAATGGTTGATGTAATGGAAATAGGTGCCAATTTGGGTATTCGAATGGTTCTAGCAACCGACAAAACAAGACAATAATGAAAAAAAGGCTTATTTATATAGGCCTTTTTTTTTGGCTTTTATTTTCTGCTCAATCGATTAAT
>CANFVI010000148.1 GCA_947450405.1 Flavobacteriales bacterium | reverse complement strand
TTTGTAAGTTTCCTAACAAAAGGATAAAATAAACTTGTTAAATCCTTGTTTTTTGGGTAAACTTGCCGATAAATGGTCGATGATTATCGATTAATGTTAAAATTAGATTTAAAGTTGATATGAAGTATAGATTACTACGATTCGCATTAGTAGCCACTTTTGGATTAATTTGTGGTTGGGCAAATGCTCAAACAAACTACGCCGATTTCAGGGTTAAAGTCATTGACGATGATTCTCGTCCAATGAGTGGGGTAAAAGTTTCAATGTTGTTAAATAACATTGAGCAAGCGGCAGATACTTCTGACCGTGACGGTAACGTTTTGTTTCAAACATTAACACCGGGCACATACTCAATTGTATTTACCAAAGAGGGTTATCCAACCAATACCTTGACAGATTATACCTTAACCGAAGGTTTGAACAAGGAATTGGAACAACCAATTTTGAAAAAAGGTAATGTTATTCAAATTGATAGAAAGAGAAAGAAATCTCCAATTAATATGATTCAAATTGGTGATCCTATTTCTGGTGAGAAAGCTTTGAATTCTGGTCGTCGTGGTATGAACGCAGTTATTTCTACAAACGTAGCTGTTGTAGAGTCAAGAGCTGGTATTTCAGTTCGTGGTACGCGTCCAGATGGTAACGGTACATTTATTGATGGTATGCGCGCTGTTGGATCAGGTGCATTGCCTTCGCTTGGAACAGATCAATTGGCAGTTTCGATTGGTGGTATTCGCGCCATGTATGGTGATTTGACAGGAGGTGCGTTTTCATATACCTCTAAAAGCGCAACTGAAAAAGTTGTGGGAATTTTAGAAGGAATTTCTTCAACCGGTTTGGATCCTTATGGTTATAATACATTAGAAGGTTTCGTTTCTGGTCCACTTTGGGTTAAAAAAGATGTGAAACAAGCCGATGGAACCCGTAAGAATGTAATTAAATTGGGTTATACCATGAATGCCAATATTGGTTATTTCGTGGATCCTTCACCTACTAAAACTGGTGTTTATGTATTAAACGATAATAAGCAACACGATTTGGAGACAAAGCCTTTAACAGTAACTCCAAATGGTTTTGTGAGTTCAGCTTCGTATTTGCGAGAATCTGATTTTACAAGGGTTGCAGCTCGTCCGAATTCTGCTCAATACAACGGTAACTTTATTGGTAAATTAGAATATAAACCAACCACATTAACATCGTTGGTTGCTTATGGTAGTTATTTTTATGGTGGGGGAAGAAATACTTCTAATTCTATCATGAACTACCAAAATACTGGAAGCACACAGTCGCAAACAATGCGTACTTATTTACAGTATACTCAAAACTTTAAATTGCCAAAAGAAGGAACAATTAAAAGTGCCTTCTATACTGTTAGAGCAGAATATCAAAATGCAATGTCATCTGGTGGTGATGCTGTACATGGTGATAATTTCTTTGATTATGGTTATGTTGGTACATTCCAAGCTAAACCAACTGAATTGTTTGCTTATGCAAATAATGATGCTCAACAAAATCCAAACAAAGATCCACGCATTGTTCGTGATCAATATGGTAAATATGTTCAATTGAGAAACTATTGGGATCAAGTTGGTTTTTTTGATACTGCATTGACTTTTGATTACACAACCTCTAAAAATCCGGTTAGGTCCAACTATACAAAACAAATTTATAAGCACATAGAAGATTTAGGTGGTTCTATATCAAATTCTTTCAATGTTTTATTGTTACAAGGATTGTTAAACGGATATAACCCTGCTGCCGTATATTCAATTCACCAAACACCTGGTACAACTGTTACAGGTTACTCTAAAAGCCAAACTGAAAAATATGCAGTTTTTGCAATGGGTCAAATGCAATATAAGCCAAAATCAATTGCAGGTGTTGAGCGTGCTCCACATGATTTGCAAGCAGGTTTCTATTATGAACAATTACAAGTAAGAGGTTATAGCTTGAATGCGAATGGTTTGTGGATTTTGATGAATCAGTTAATGAATAAACATATTTCTGAATTAGACGTAAACAATCCTATATTAAGTTATGATGCCAACGGTGTATTTACGGATACTGTTCGTTACAATCGTTTAATCAACTACGGTGAACAATCTACTTTTGACCGTAATTTCAGAAATAAACTAATTAGTGATGGTGGAAAAGATGTTTACGGCAAGAAAATTGACGAAAGAACATTTGTAGATATTAACTCATATCAACCAAAAGATTTCAAATTAAGTATGTTTAGTGCTGATGAATTGTTAAATAATGGTAATAGTTACGTGAGTTATTTCGGATATGATCATTTAGGAAACAAAGTAGTTGGCAAGCCTTCAATTAATTCGTTTTTAAATGACAAAAGCAAAAGAACCATTGGTGCTTTCCAACCAGTTTATATTGCTGCTTGGTTAGAAGATCAGTTCCAATTTAAATCGTTAATCTTTAGAATGGGATTGCGTATGGAACGTTATGATGCAAACCAATTGGTTATGAAAGATCAATACAGTTTGTATCCAATTAGAACAGTGGGTGAAGTTAAAGAATTGAATGGTTTGAAACTTGACCACCCTTCGAATATTGGAAGCAATTATGCTGTATATGTGAATGACATGCAAGCACCAACCAAAATTATTGGTTATAGAAATGGAGACAGATGGTTTAATGCGGATGGTAGCGAACAAAGAAATCCTGAGTTCTTGGCCAACCAAACCACAAATGGTAAAATTGCACCTTACTTGGTTGATTACAACAAACAAGAGTTGACTGAAAAATCTTTGACAGATTACACTCCAATTGTAAACTTACTGCCACGTATTTGGTTCTCTTTCCCTCTAGATAAGAAAAGATCTTTCTATGTAAGTTATGATATGTTAGCTCAACGTCCTGATCAAGGATCATCTTTCTTGAGTATTGATGAGTTATATTACATGAAGTTTAGACAAGGTTCTACAATTTCTAATGGTTCATTAAATGCACGTTTGAAAACTGATTATGAAGTTGGATTTAAACAAATCTTTGGTTCTAAAAGCGATAAAGGTTTGGAATTGTCTGCATCATATACAGAAATTAGAAACGACTTTGGCCAATATCAAATTAACCAAGGTTACCCTATTACTTATGTAACTTTCCGTAATATCGATTTTTCTACAATTACTACATTTAGAGGAAATTTAAATTTGTTAGATATTGGAGCAATGAATTTAACTGCGGGTTATCAATTGCAATTTGCTGATGGTACAGGTTCAAATATCAGTTCACAAGCTGCCTTGATTGCAAGTAACCAACCAAATTTAAGAAATGTAATTCCTTTGGGTGAATTAGATATTCGTCACAATATCAAAGTTTCTGCAACTTGGGCTTGGGCTGGTGGAAAAGATCCAGTTTCTAAAAAGAATTTATATACTGGTCCTATTGTAGGTGGATATGAAATCTTCAAATTTGCAAGTTTCAATATCATCGGAAATACTTATTCTGGTGGTCCATACACTCCAACAACCAGAGCGGTTCAAATTGGTGCTGTTGACCGTGCTCAAATTAAAGGTGTTCCTTATGGTTCTCGTTTGCCATGGCAATATAACTTCGATATAAATATCACCAAAGGATTTGAAATAAAACGCGGCGCTAAAAAATCATTGAGATTTAATGCATTCTTCTGGGTGAACAATGTTTTGAACACTTGGAATGTTTTGGGTGTTTTTCCATACACTGGTCAACCAAATGATGATGGTTTCTTGAACTCTTCTCAAGGTAAGCTATTGGTTAAAACCCAAACTGATGCTCAAAGCTATATTGATCTTTATAAGATTTTGTTAAATTCTCAAACAGGTAACTGGAATGCTCCAAGAACCATTCGTTTGGGTCTACGTTTAAACCTTAATTAATTGTAAATTCTAAAAATTTAAGATATGAAAAAAATTGGTATATATGTTTTAGGATTGTTGGCTTTTCAATTTGCGACTGCGCGTCCAATTGAAAATCTAACACGCAGAACAATCAAACCAACGATTGACAAGAGGGCAGGTGCGTTCGCAAATACCTGTGATCCGGCTTCTCAATCTGTAGATTTGGACATAAACAACGTTCGTACAAAATTGTTGAACGGTGGTGATATGTGGTGGGACTTGAATAATCCAAAATATGAAATTCCTAAAATTACTGACCCAAATGCTGTGCGTAAACATTCTTTGTTTGCGGGTGCAATTTGGATTGGTGGTAAGGATAATGGCGGTAACTTAAAGTTAGCGGCTATGACTTACCGTCAAAACGGTGTTGACTTTTGGCCAGGACCATTGGATACCACAACTGCGGCAACTGACCCATTGCGTTGTAAATCTTACGATAAAATGTGGAAAGTAACCCGTGATGAGTTGGAAGAATTTGCAAATAGTAAGTTTTTATCACAAAGTGCAGGAATTCGTGATTGGCCAGCTGGTAACTCTCGTT
>CANFVI010000147.1 GCA_947450405.1 Flavobacteriales bacterium | reverse complement strand
TGTTTAAAGTATAGATTTGATATTCTTTGCTGCTCATTTAATGCAAATTTACCTATCGTTTGCCGTATTTTTGCAGTAGCAATGAGAATAGATTCAACTGAATTATTGGTTCAGAGATTAAAAAACAAGGAATTCAAACGTGCGGTTATAACAACCCACCATAAACCAGATGGCGATGCTATGGGCTCAACACTTGGTTTATATGGGTTTTTGAAACAAATGATGGATGAAGTTTTTTTAATTACGCCAACTGATTATGCCGATTTTTTAAACTGGTTGCCTCAAAATAATGTTGTAATTAATTTTGAGGAAAATGAAGCATTTGCAACTTCGGTGTTAAAAGAAGCAGATCTGGTTTTTTGTTTGGATTTTAATCGTTTATATAGAATTAATAAATTAGGTGAACTTATAGGTGAAATGAATATTGACAAAGTTATGATAGACCATCATTTGGATCCAGATAACTTTGCAAATTATGTGTTTTGGGATAGGCAATCTAGTAGCACTTGTGAATTGGTTTTTGAATGGGTTGAGCAATATTTTGGTTCTGATTATATTACAGAAGATATGGCTAACTGCTTCTATACAGGCTTAATGACCGATACTGGAAATTTTCAACACAACAATACAAAACCTAAAACCCATAGAATTGCGGCTCAACTTATGGAGCACGGAGCCGATCATATAAAAATACACGAACGTATTTTTGATGTTTTTAGTCCGAATAGAAGTAAGCTTTTTGGATATGCTTTATACAAGAAATTAGAGTTGATTGAAGATGGAAAAGTTGCATTGATATATTTAGACAACCATGAACTTGAAATGTTTAATGTAAAGACAGGTGATACAGAGGGCTTGGTAAATATGGGTTTAAGTATTATTGGAGTGGTAATGAGTGTGTTAATTATTGACAGAACTGAGAGAGTCAAAATGAGCTTTAGGAGTAAAGGTGATTTCGCGGTGAATGAATATTCAGCTAAGTATTTTAGTGGTGGAGGGCACAGAAATGCTGCGGGCGGTCAAAGTGAAGATACCTTAGAAAACACCGTAATTAAATTTAAAGAAACAATAAAAGAATATAAAGAGGAGTTATCTAAAATATGAATTTTCTTCCAAAAAACAAGTATCTGAAATGGTCGGTAATATCATTGCTTATTATTTCTATTGGTTTATTAATTTATCAATTAAATAGTTACAAAACGTCAAAAACTGGAATGAAATATCGGTTTATTGAAGGTGGCGAACTTATTGAGCAATTAGGTCCAGAAAATTATTGTTTGGTTGAGTTTATGATTATTGGGCCCGATAATGATACATTGCAAAACTGCTTCCATGACGATACACTTAAGGAAATCCCTTATCCAGTTGAGTCTCATAATGAATTGATGGAGGCTTTACAAATTACCAAACCAGGAAGTACCATAGAAGTTTTAATTTCTACAGATAGTTTGAAACAAAAAATCTCGAATCATTATAAAATAAAGTTATTGCCAAGCAATGAAATGGCCAAGTTTGTAATTCGTGTTGACAAGGTTTTAAATGCACAGCAATATGAAGCATATGTAAATGCTAAAAAACTAAATAGAGCAATTGCTGAAAATAAAATAATTGATGAATATTGTGCAAAAAATGAAAAAAATGGGCAATGGCTGTTAGATTCGTTTCAAAGTATTAAGTATAGAGTGAAGGATGAAAAATCAGGTGCATTTGTTTCTCAAACGAATTTAATGAGTATGCCACCTGTATTGTTTCATGCCACGATTGTTGAGTTTGATGTAGTAGTTTCAACATTAAAGGGTGGTTTAATTTACGACAGTAAATTAGAAGGCAGAAGATATAAAGCAGAGCAAATGGCAAACTTAAATGGGTTAAAAGTATTAGACTTTTTGCCGTTTTTTGTAAATGAAGGTTCAATTGGTGAATTCGTTACAACGTCAGACCATGGATTTGGAGCCTTCGGAAGAATTGGAGTACCTAGTTATGCTCCGTTGTATGTTAAAATTAGTAATGTAAAAGTAATTCAATGAAAAATATAATTATTACCGGAGGTGCCGGTTTTATTGGTTCGCATGTAGTTAGAAGATTTGTAAATCTTTATCCAGATTATCACATTATCAATTTGGATAATCTTTCCTATGCGGGTAATTTAGAAAACTTGAGAGATATTGAGGGATGCTCTAACTATGAATTTGTAAAATGTGACATCACAGATATAAAGGCAGTTGAATTTTTGTTCTCTTCTAGAGAAATTCACTCTGTAATTCATTTGGCAGCTGAAAGTCACGTCGACAGAAGTATAACCAATCCAATTGATTTTGTAATGACAAATGTAGTTGGAACCGTTGTTTTGTTAAATGCTTTTAAATCATTTGGAAATGTTACCGAGGGTAGATTTTACCATGTAAGTACAGACGAAGTTTATGGAACATTGGGCGATGAAGGAAAATTCACAGAATCAACTCCTTATGATCCTAATTCTCCGTATAGCGCAAGTAAGGCGAGTAGCGATCACTTTGTTCGTGCTTATCATGAAACTTTTAAATTGCCTATAGTAATTAGCAACTGCTCAAATAATTATGGTAGTCATCAGTTTCCAGAAAAATTAATTCCATTGATGATTCATAACATTAAGAACAATCAACCTTTGCCTGTTTATGGTAAAGGAGAAAATATTAGAGATTGGCTTTGGGTGAATGATCATGCTTCTGCAATTGATGTTATTTTCCATAAAGGAAAGAACGGGGATACCTATAACATTGGCGGAAATAATGAATGGAAGAACATTGATTTGGTAAACAAATTATGTGAAATCATGGACAGAAAATTAGGTCGTAATGAAGGTGAATCTGAAAAATTGATAACCTATGTTACAGATAGAGCTGGTCATGATTTTAGATATGCCATTGATGCAAGTAAATTAGAGTCTGAATTGGGATGGAGTCCAAGTGTTGCGTTCGATCAAGGATTCGAAAAAACGATAGATTGGTATTTGGAAAATAATGAATGGTTAGATAATGTTACTTCTGGAAACTATCAAGCCTATTATCAGAATATGTACACCAATCGTTAATATAACCATGTCTAATTTATATTTATATAATACATTAACTAAAAAGGAAGAATTATTTGAAAGTATTTTTCCAAATAGGGTTGGCATGTATGTTTGTGGCCCAACCGTGTATGGGGCTCCTCATTTAGGTCATGTTAGAGGGCCAATTGTTTTTGATGTATTACGCAAGTATTTAATTCATAAAGGTTATCAAGTTCGCTTTGTAAGGAATATTACAGATGTAGGACATTTGGTAGGTGATGCAGATGAAGGTGAAGATAAGCTTCAGAAGCAGGCCAAAATTGAAAAGCTTGAACCTATGGAAATTGCCCAAACTTATACAGATATGTATAACGAGGTGATGGACAATATTGGTGTACTTAGGCCAAGTATTGAACCTAAAGCAAGCGGTCATATTATTGAACAAATTGAAATGATACAAAGTATTATTTCAAAAGGATTGGCATATGAGTCAAATGGATCTGTATATTTTGATGTTTTGTCTTATAATGAAAATCATAATTATGGCGAACTAAGTGGCAGGGTTTTAGATGATTTAATGGCGGGTGCTGGAAACCAATCTCGGGAATTAGAAGGACAATCTGAAAAAAGAAATGCAAATGATTTTGCATTGTGGAAAAAGGCTTCTCCTGAACATATTATGCAATGGTCTAGTCCTTGGGGTAAAGGTTTCCCGGGATGGCACATAGAATGTAGCGCAATGAGTGCTAAGTATTTGGGTGAAGAATTTGATATTCATGGCGGTGGTATGGATTTGTTATTTCCACATCACGAATGTGAAATTGCTCAAAGCAGGGCTGCCCACAATCACCAACCTGCAAAATTTTGGGTCCATCATAATATGATTACCATTAATGGTCAAAAAATGGCTAAAAGTTTGAATAATGGGGTAACTGTTAAACAGCTTTTTGATGGTTCGCATCCCTTATTATCAAAATCATTTTCCCCACAAACTTTAAGGTTTTTTGTTTTGCAAGCTCATTACAGGGGTACCTTAGATTTTAGTGAGGAAGCATTAATGGCTTCTGAAAAGGGTTTGGCCAGATTACAAGCGGCTAATTCATTACTTTCAAAATTGAAAATATCTGAAATATCTTCGGTTAAGTTTGATGATATTGTTCATGAAATTGAAAATTGCTTGGGTCATGATATCAATACACCACAGGCAATTGCGCAACTTTTTGAAGCTGCTAGAAGAGTCAATTTGATAAACGATGGCAGAGAAACAATTTCTAAAGATGAATTGTCAAAAGTGACTTCTATTTTTAGTATTTATTTTAGAGGGATATTGGGTATTGCAGATTCTGTAACTAATGAATCAAATCATTTGGATTCCGTTTTGAGTGTGTTAATTGATTTGCGTTTACAAGCAAAAATTGATAAGAATTTTGCATTA
>CANFVI010000146.1 GCA_947450405.1 Flavobacteriales bacterium | reverse complement strand
TTTTGTCATACCAATACATGTATTCTAACGACAATTTATCTTTTTCGTCACCTTTACGCCGAGGGAAATACTGTCCCCTATAAATTTCATCACTAGACGATTGGCTTACACCCCAGATGTTGGTTTCAGTAAAATACGTTCTTTCGGTAGTATCAAATTCAAGCTGGTATTTCTTAGAAGTAGCCATAGCCAAATCATACATTTTATAAAATTGTTCAGAGGTGTCTAACACAATTACAAAGGCAGTTTCATAATCTTCATTTTTTGTTTCAACATCAGATACGGCTTCTGCCCCATTTTCGAGAACAGATTGATTCAATTCACCACTATTTATTGAATCAATATTACTCCTTCACAAATTTGGCAAATTTGTTACCAATGCGAATGAAATAAACTCCGGAAATCAAATTTGAAACGCAAATTGAATTGTTTTCGCCCAACACGCCTTGTTGTATTTTACTTCCAGAAATACTGTAAATAGAATATTGTGCAGTTGAAATTCTGTCGTTAAAATCCAAGTGCAACATATCATTTGTTGGATTCGGGTAAGCTTGAATTCCTGAAAAACGCTCAGTGATTTCGAATCCATCATTAATTCCCGCTGATTGGCCGGCATCGTTTAAAATTGCTAAACAATGTGCTGTTCCACTTGAAACAAATGTCCAGCTACTATCGTTGCCAATTCTATTGGGAATGGTTTGATCTTTGGTTAAACCTACACCAAGCTGACCAATGCTATTGTCCCCAAAAGAAAATATTTTTCCATTTGTAGTCATTGCCAAAGAATGCACTGAGCCTGTAGCTACCGACTTCCAATTTGAATTTACACCCACCCTAACTGGTATAGTTTGATCAATATTATTGCCAATTCCTAGTTGGCCAACGTTGTTTCGACCCCAGCTATACAATTCACCGTTAGATTTAACCGCCAAAACATGATACCATCCCGCCGCAACGTCTGTAAAGTTCGAGTCATTGCCAACCCTTTGAGGCTTATTTTGTTTGACTAAATGTCCTAAACCAAGTTGACCATACCGATTATTCCCAAATGAAAATATCTGCCCTTTCGAATTCAATGCAATACTAAAATTTCTACCAGTTGTAACTTTTACCCAATTCGAGTCGGTTCCCACACGCTGCGGAACGTATTGATTTTGAAGCACATTACCCAATCCTAAAGTTCCATCATCGTAACCACCCCAAGAATACAATTCGCCTTTTGAATTAATTGCCAAAGAAAAATACGAACCACCAGAAGCATAGATCCAATTTGAATCATTTCCAATTTTCCGAGGGACAAAAACATTGTAAATGGTATCTACACCTATTCCAGATTCAAAGTCGGCATTGCTACCCCAACCGTACAATTCTCCTTTAGTATTGATACCCAAAGCGTGATTCCAACCAGCGGTAACAAATTTCCAATTGGTGTCTTTTCCAATTTTTTGAGGTATGGTATGATCTCGGTAATCAGAATCACCACATTGCCCATGGCCATTGGCACCACTTGCAAAAAGTTCACCTTTTTGGTTGATAAATAATGAGAAATCGTAGCCGGCTGCTGCACATTTAAAATTATTTCCAACCAACTGGGGTGTCGATTTTTCCACATCATCACCTAATCCCAATTGACTCGTAGAATTGTATCCCCAAGAATATAATTTATTGTTTGTTTGCGCTGTTGCAACGGAAGTCAGTAAGATGAATACCGTTAAAATTTGAAATTTCAAATGTTTCATATTGGGTAAAAAATAAATTTTGATCATATATATTAACTTCAATAATTCAGACATAATTAAACCTAGACTTATATGGTTTCGTCATTCGAAGGCGTTAAATCTTTATGAATATGGCTAATAATAAAGGATTTATCAGTTGATTCTAAAATTAAATTTTACCGACTTACCTACTCCGTTTAGGCGAAATAAAACAATTTCGATTATTTAAAATAATTGAATTTCCGTAATTGCCATTTTATTTTTTGCATTTTTTAATAAAACCAACATGCCGCATATAGCACATATTTTAATTGCAGCTTAATATTTTTAAAGAGACAACCGAATATTCTTGAAAATGAAAACATGCCACAGACTTTGCTTTTGTTTATCTCAACAAACAAAATCACATATCCGATGCCAACCGAATTCCTACCATATTACCTAAATAAGTTGGAATCACCCTATTTCTAAATGCCGTGCGGCATCTAGACGCTGGGGTCATGTAACTCCCACCCCTGAGAATTTTTTCAATACCCGTTGTTGGTCCTTTGGGATTCACCATGAACTTAGAGAAATCACAATATGAAGTAGAGGTACCTCCATAATCCCTTATTCCGGGAATATAATCATGCCAATCAAAACACCACTCCATCACATTTCCATGCATGTCATACAATCCCAAAGCATTTGGTTTGTAACTGCCTACATCCATCGTTTTATTAAATAGCACACCTGTCGGATTTTTCAAATACGGTTGTGTACCATCGTAATTGGCTTGATCTGTTAATAATGTATCACCGGTATTGAATGGTTTGTATTGGATATAACTATTTTTGATACCATATTTTGACGTTTTTCGGCATCTACAGGCATATTCCCACTCAGAATCAGTTGGCAATCGGCAATTTATAAATTTAGCATATTCAAGTGCGTCATAGTAACTCACATTGATAACAGGACGCTTGCCTCTGCCCCAACCGTTATCATCTGGTTTTTGTTTTCCTGTTTTTTCACAATAGTAATCGTACTGCTCAAAAGTAACTTCGTACTTGCTCAATTTAAATGAATCTAAAATCACAGAATGTAGTACTTCGTAATGGTATTCATGACCAATTTCATTCTGATCACTTCCCATCGCAAATGTATCGTATGGAATTGTTACCCATTCAATAGTTGGAACAGTATCCGTTTTTTGAGGGACTTGTGTTTTGATATTGTCTTCCGGCTTCCATGCCACAAATGCAGCAACCAGAACGAAACCATACAAGATTTTTGTGAATTTGTTTTCCATAACTTTTTCAATTTAAATTATTGATTTCCAATAACTATTTGCAAGAAATGAAAAATAATTAAAATTGTGTCAATCTGATATCATTCATGACTAAAACCTTACAATCAATAAATTACAGAATTGAGTAAACAATCCTCAATCCTTGTAAATTGACTTTCGATAAAGAATTTCAGATTTGCCATTGGTGATTGCAATTGAATATATCTATGTGTTCCGACACAAAAATTGTTTCCTCACAAGTAGGAATAAAATGGGTTACATTCTCAGTTTGAATGATTTTTTGAATGTCACTTACAAATTTTGAATTTTCATATCTTGGTGATGCAATTGAAAAATATTTATGGATGGTATTCGACCATCTTGCAATTGTTAAATGTAAACAATCTGCCATGATTACAATGTGTCCAGCTTCATTAAAACTTCGCGCCAGTTCTAAAGCAATTGGTGCCCTGGCTCCGGTAATTAATACTGTTTGTTTTATAGTCATTTTGCTAATTTAATTGACCTCACAAAATAATCCAATGAATTGAATCCATATTTCAAATAAAGTCAATTACAGATTATAAAAATAATCGATTTTTACTAAAATTAATTTATTTATTTGCGATTTTCCTTAAAGAAAGAAACAACAATCTATAATATATCCTCAATGCATGCACCCCATATACATTTCGCATTGCAATATAAATGCTTGAGGGAAACTCTTTCGCCAAGCGGCAACACTTAGTTCGGCATCCATCGAAAATGGAAAAATATTGCTCACCAACATGAGATTCTTGTCATTGCTTTTTTTGTCATACCAATACATGTATTCTAACGACAATTTATCTTTTTCGTCACCTTTACGCCGAGGGAAATACTGTCCCCTATAAATTTCATCAATTGAGGATTGGCTAACGCCCCAAATGTTGGTTTCAGGGAAATAGGTTCTTTCTATAGTATCAAATTCAATCTGGTATTTCTTAGAAGTGGCCATGGCCAAATCATACATTTTATAAAATTGCTCCGAGGTGTCTAACACAATTACAAAGGCAGTTTCATAATCTTCGTTTTTTGTTTCAGTATCAGATGCAGCCTCTGCCCCATTTTCAGGAACAGATTGATTCAATTCACTGCTCATCATTGAATCCAAGTTTTTGCTTTTTTCTTTTTTGAGGGACGGTTTACATTGAATTGCAAAAATGACAATTGCCAATAGTGAAATTACTGTTTTAATGTATTTTGGCATAATTGATTTCAAAATTAGATTAATACAAGAACCCAAATAACCAAAGAGGAATTTTTTGATTGAATCCAAACTCAATTTCATCGGCAGCAATAAACGCATTTTCTATGCCTTCAATTTGGTGTTTGGTTTTGCCTTTTCCTCCTATTTCAAATGTGTATTTTTCATCTACCAAAAAATCACCCTTTTCGGTATACAATAAATTATGCCTAAAACCCACTTGATTCGCGAAAAATGTCTCTCTCAC
>CANFVI010000145.1 GCA_947450405.1 Flavobacteriales bacterium | reverse complement strand
GATTTTACTTTCTCTCAATGCCTTTGGGCACGGATATCATCAAACCTGCTTTTGTTGTCCGACTAGGGCTCGAACCTAGACTCTTCTGGACCAAAACCAGACGTGTTGCCAGTTACACCATCGGACAATTTTCGGACTGCAAAGATAGACAAAAAATCAATTAATCAAACTTCTTTGAGAAGTTTTTTCAAATAATTATCAATCAATACTTTTTGGTTCCTCTCAAGCTTAAGAGCTTCATATAACTCAAGCAATGCACCTGTTTCCTTTCTTAGAAAATCAAATAGAAAAAGGTGAATACTCCTTGATCTAATTAATCTAAACAATCATAAAGTGCTCTGCTGCTTTGTATTTAGGAGAGCTTAACTGTATAAAATAATTCCCTTTTCTCAATCCACGCAAATCTAAAACTTCAATAAACTCACCTATTCCATATTCTTTTGGTTCCAAATAAATGACCCTGTTTCCTAATGGATCAAATACAGAAATAGCCAACTTACCACCCCCATCTGAACTAAATTTCAAATGAATGAAATCTGAAGTTGGATTTGGATATATTTGGGTAATTTGAATTTGAGTAACCATATCTGCAAAATCGTCAATACTTGCGGCATTGCTTTTAAAAATTGGTAAGGTATTGAAATCTTGATTGTTTAACAATGCTTTTACTTCAGACTCTGGTACTTCAAACCAATCGTGCAAAATACTGGCGTAAATTTGTCTAAAATCATTTTGCATCGGCACATTGTCGTTTACCGTTGTGGTATTTGGAATTGTAGGATTATTACCAATAATTCCTGGTTGAACTGCTTCACCAAACACAAACAATGGCGCAGCAGCTCCATGGTCTGTTCCTCCACTTGCATTGCTTTGTACCCTCCTACCAAATTCACTGAATGTCATACCAACTACACGATCACTTGCGCCCAATAGTTTTAAATCATCTTGAAACGCCGCAATTCCCTCGCTCAATTTTTGCATTAAATTCGCATGAGTTCCAATACTTGTATCTGCGCTATCGGTTTGATTGCTATGTGTATCAAATCCTCCAATATTTACCATGTAAACAGGTGTTTTTAATCCACCACTAATTAATTTGGCAACAATTTTTAGTTGATCACACAATCCATTACCGGTTACATATTTGGTTGACAAGTTCTTTCCTTTAGCAGCCGCTGCTTTCACAACTGAAGCATATTGATTTGTTTGCTGCGTCAGTTCTCTTATATAGGCCAATTCAATATCTGATGGCGTATTTAAATTACCTCCTGTATTGCCATCTAAAAGGCTATAAAACGATGCGGGATCGCTAATAGCCATTCCCATGCTCACATTGGGACCCATAAAACTCAATGGCACCATTGATCCAATTTGAATAGCAACAGGATCAGGCATAGTTGCATTCGGGTAATCTTTCGGATAATTTACATATCGTTTATCTAAGTACCTTCCCATCCAACCGGTTGTAACAATTTTGTCGCTATCTGAAGCACTATTCCAAATGTCTGTTGCCCTAAAATGCGAAAAATTAGGCACAGGGTAACCAACTGCCTGTAAAGCATTTACAAGCCCATTGTTAAACATATTTTGCAATCCTGTCATTTTGGGATGCAAACCTGTTTTATTTGTGCCGTTTAATGCCAAGATTTTCTTTTCATCAATTAATATATTGGTTCTAGACTTAGATAACTTGCTATATTGATCAATGGGAATAACCATATTCAAACCGTCATTTCCTCCAATCAATTGAATAATAACCAAAACCCTTTCAGATACATTTGCCCTTTTACCTAAAACACTAAAAAATGATTCCTTGCCAAATGTTCTTAAGCTCATTCCATTCAAAGAAATTGGCAAAACACTGCTTGTAGCTGCTGCTTTTAAAAATAATCTCCTTTTCATAATTAGCTTAATTGATATTCAGAGAGGTTCATGATAGACTTGAATAAATTTCTCATTTTATTTGTGGCAGTTGCCAATGAACTGGCATGATTAGGATCTCCACTATCAAGGGCAGCGCGATATTCATCAGACCAATTATAATTAGGAATTCCACCAGGTAATAAAATTTCCTTCAAATTTGAAATTTGACCAGATGAAAGTGGCAATGCCAATAAAAATTCTATTGCTTCTTGTATAAATACATCGGGATCTTTTGGATCGGAAAATTGTTTTGAAATAATCCAAGGATCAACGATAAAGTTAAAGGATTTCACTTTATAACCTATAAATGTTAAATAATCCTGAAACTGATTTCGCTTTGGAAGCGAATCGCTATTCAACCAAATTCTATGATAAAGTGGTAATTGATACCAAGCTTCCCAACCAGCAACACTCGGAGGATCGCCTAAATTTAACTGTGTAATTTGACTGTAATAGCTTCCCAAAGCATAGATTTGATAAGTTGCTTCATAATCAGTTGAACTTGGAAATGGCATCTCAAATTGACGCACAAATCCCGCCTGATGTGTAACTGGATCTTTTATTACACAAGCCCTATTCCAATTATCATAAAAATGTTCGCTTTCTAAAAGCGCTTTTAATACTGGTTTTATTTCATAATTGTTATCTCTAAAAATTTTAGCCAGAGGTTCAATTACATTGGTTTCAGCGTTAGTATCGATATCGAAATAAACAAAATACTGATATAATTTACGACAAATATGTTTTGAAACTTCATCTACAGATAAAATCATATTTAACAAGTCATCAACCTCTAATGAACCTGCAAAAACACCTGTTCTACCTGAAATTTTTGTGTTGTTATAAAAAGATGAAAATGTTTTATCGGTAGTATCATGATTTGCCGAGCTAAATGAAGTTGAAAAAGGCGTTGTGGTAAAATTAATTGAAAATCCAGTTAAAACCCTCGCCGCTGCTTTTACATCATCTTCGGTGTAATTGCTATTAGGCCCTTTACCCAAAGTAAACAACTCTTGTAGTTCCCTGCCATAATTTTCATCCGGAGCTTTTTTAGTATTTAATCTTCCATTTAAAAAATACAACATTGCAGGATCAACGGTTATTTGTTTTAATAATGTTTTATAATTACCCAAAGCATAATCATTCAATACTTTTACGTAAGTATAACACAATGAAGCAACGGGTGTATCCATCATTTGAATTGGCATGTGGTTATGCCAAAAAAGAATCATTTTTTCCATAATGGAAGCTGATTGTTTTACAGACAATGACCAAAACCATGCTTTCACACTATTTTTTCGATTTATCTCTAAGCCAACATTCAATGGTGCATTTACCCATGTACTTCCATAAGGAACGGCAGCATCTTTTGCTTGATTCTGATAATTATTTACCGGCGGATTAAATACGTAATTGGTTGTATCTAAGAGTGAATCAACTGCTTCAGAAACGGTTTTCTTTGAAAATGAATTAATTTCCGACAACTTAGGTCCAAACAAAGTTCTTCTAAGTAAATGAGCAGCCTCTTGTTTTGTCCATGCGCCAGCGTATTTTGCTAAACCGGTTGTGGTTCTTCTTTCTATTTTTGGTTTCCCAAAATCTTTTTGTGGGGAAGTTTTTGTAAAGGATAAAAATTCTCTGCGATCCATGAATTTTAAAGATTATTTGTGTGAAGGTAAAAAGATAGTTGCGAGTTTAAAAGAAATTTATCAAAATATGACAATTATATTAATAAAGACATACTGAATCATACTGATTTACAAATCGATAAAAGCTTGTCCGTGATGAAACTTTAGCTGCTCACCAAAATCATTTTCCACGAAAATACGTCCCTCAAAATCAACATCGAGTAGTTTAAATTGTTCACGTTTAAATTCTTCGCCATCAACTATTCTCAACGTAATGGTTTCATTTAATCTCCATAAATACTTCTGAAAATCATCATGAATTTGAAATTGGGCATTTAACTTTTGGAGGTTAGCATGCACATTTTCTATGAGGGACATTAAAACGTTGTGTATGTTAGTTTCAATTTGATTCAGATGAAATAGGCTAGTTGCTGAATTAAGGTTTGATGGAAAATGAGTTTGATTGATATTGATACCAACTCCAAAAAATGCAACTTTTTGCTTATTGATATTCTGAATTTCAAACAATATTCCCGAGAGTTTTTTATTATCGGCATATATATCATTTGGCCACTTTATTGACAAGGGAAAACGACTAAATTTTTGAATTGTAAGTAACACAGAAATTGTAAGGATTTTATTCAATTCTATGAGATTCCAATGTTTTTGTATAGAAATTGCAAATGTAATGGCCAAATTTTTACCATTTTCTGAGTGCCATTGATTATTATTTTGACCAATGCCGTTGGTTTGATTCAAACAATACACGCCTATAGGATTTGCCAATAAAGACGGGGCATACGGAGAATTTGCTTTGTTTTGAACGAGCAATTTACACAGCGATTGTGTGGATTTACATTGGTTAGAAAAATAAATTTCTACCTCAGAATACAATTGTTCAAACTGAATGTCTTCCAAAATTCCGAACTTTGCACAAAGAAACAAACAAATGAGCAAAAATAAAGCAGACGAATT
>CANFVI010000144.1 GCA_947450405.1 Flavobacteriales bacterium | reverse complement strand
TTGGCAATTCCTTCATTCCGCCAAGCAGAAAAATCAAAAGGGAACATCCATACTTCTACAAAGCAAATGCATGGCTACCAATGCACTGTTTCGGCTTGGGAAAGCCGTGAGGTGATGCTTGAATTTATGCGCAGTGGCGCGCATTTAAAAGCAATGAAAGCGTTTCACAGCATTGCCACCGGAAGAACCTATGGTTATGAAGCAGAAACGATTCCAAACTGGGACGAAGCCTATACCCTCTTAAAAGAAAAAGGGAAAGACTATTAATGGGCTCAATGACAAATTTCCCATTTTCTAGATCTATCACTTTATTTATTTCATTTTTAATCGCCCTCACAACTGTGAAATCTCATGCCCAAACATTAGAAACTGTTCCTTATGTTGACTTAAATAAGTTTGCAGGAAAATGGCATGAAATTGCCTCTTATCCTCAAAGGTTTCAAAAAGGTTGTCATTGCACAACGGCTGAATATACCCCAACTGACAATGGCTACATCATTGTTGAAAACAGATGCAATAAAGACAGCATAAACGGCAGAGAAACATACATCAAAGGCAAAGCCTTTATTGATGAAAATACGGGTAATTCCAAATTAAAAGTTCAATTCTTTTGGCCATTTAAAGGCAAATACTGGATCATAGATTTGGCCGATGATTACAGCTATGCAGTAGTGAGTCACCCAAACAGAGAATACTTATGGATCTTATCACGCACTCCCAAAATAGATGAAAAAATCTACCAAGAAATCATCACCCGATTGCAATCCAAAGGATTTGATTTATCTAAAATACAGATAACGGTTCAGAAGTGAGGGTTGGGGTTAGATAAACTCACCCAAAACACCATCCAATCTAGAAATTAAATAGTACGGAATACTTAATAAAGTATAGGTTTTGCCACTGGGCAATGTAATTTCATCGGAGATCATTTTTTTGTTCCAAATCCGAATAGCCACAGAGTGAGGTGCGGAATCCATATATGCATGCAACGATTTCAGAGTCCCTTTTTCCCCAGATTTTACTTCTATAGGAATGAGTTTACCTTTAAATGCATAGAGAAAATCAATTTCTGCAACCGCATTTTTCGATTCTCGCGTCCAAAAATATCGTTTGCCTAAAATACTGGTTTCATAGGCCAACAATTCTTGACCCACAACTATTTCAGCAGAAATTCCGCGCCAAGCCCCACTAATGTCTTGTGCCGAAAATACTTCGTATTGGGTTCCCGTTGCATAATTCACCAACCCTATATCTAACCAATACAAACGAGGAGATTTTTTCAAATTTGGAAGCAATGGAAAAACAGCTTGTGATACAGGATAAACCAACTCAATGAGCATGGTTTTCTCTAATAAACGAAACGACTCTCCCATTTCACGAGAACGGTAATCTGACTCACCGAACTTTTCGAATTTGATACGTTGACCCGCATAATTCATACCAGTACGAATGATATGACGTATATAATTCACACCTGCACTTGATGTTGCATATTTCTCTACGTCGTCATTATAACCTGCAATTAAACTTTGGTAAATACTTTCCAAAGAAACCAAATCTTTGGTATTTACATATTTCTGAACAACCTCAGGCATCCCGCCAATTACAGTATAATCTTGAAAATGAGCACTTAAAATACCATGATAAAAATCGTTTATATTGATTTCATCCATTGTATTCAATAACCTGCTTTCGCCAATCGCAACCAAATACTCACAAAATGAAAATGGGCGTACCGGCAAAAACTCAACCCGACCAACGGGAAAAGAAATTTCATTGTTCAAGGTAGTTTCAAGCAATGAACCAGCAGCAATGACATGAATTTCAGGACATTTCTCAAAAAAATACCTCAGAGATTTTATAGCCTCACCAGAATTTTGAATTTCATCAATAAACAATAACGTAGGACTTATATTCTTCTGCTTTCTAGAAATAAAAAATATTGAATCAACCAATGATTCAAAACTTTCAGCAGCTTCAAATAGATCTTTTTCCTGCTTATTTTCTAAATTGAGATGAATAAATTGCTTGTATTTTTTAGCAAAATCCAGTACCAAAGTGGTCTTCCCAACCTGCCTCGCACCACGCAAAACCAATGGCTTACGACCAGTCCTTTTCGACCAAGATACTAAATCATTGATTAATTGACGTTTAAACATAAAAACACATTGAAATACTATACAAATTTACTTCAATTTGTAACAAAACCAAACATGTTTTTCGATTTTTTTGTAACAAAACCAAACATGTTTTTCGATTTTTTTGTAACAAAACCAAACATGTTTACTTTTCCATATTGTATTGGTGCAAATTTTCACCATACCCATTTGGAATAATTTCTAGCACTCGCATTCCCATTTTTTCATAAAAAGGGAATGTGTGTTGACTGGTTCCTAAAGTGATAATGTACTTTGGATATTTCCGCGAAAGTTCTTCTTCTCTCGATTGAAACAACAATGTACCAATTCCTTTTCCATGATAATCCGAATGAATCATTCCCCAAGCCAGTCGAGCCTCTAACAGATCTTTGCAAATATAGTAACCTCCGCAACCTACAATTTTTTCGGTTTCATCTTCAACCACTTCGTAGGAATCAAATTCGGCATTTGAATATGTAGGACTTTTATATTCAAAGGCATTGTTACCACAATGCGCCAACCAACTTGAAAACATGTCTCTTTCTGAATAATCAAAATACAACGGCAAATTGCTATCAAAAACGGCCATGCATCCCTCAAAATCACTAGGCGTATATTTTCTAATTTTCATTGAATCCACAAAATTCAAAAATACGCAATTAGGACTATTCCAAACAATCATTTAATTTTGAGCCAATGATTCAATTTCGCATTTTCTTAACTTTCGTTTTCGTGATTTTTGTTGGTTGTGACTTTCTGCCAAAGCAAAACAAATCGATTGGTACAATAGAAACCAAAGACAAAAAAGTTTGCGATTCAATGGGTGTTGATTTGGAAGTGTATAAAAGAATTCGTGAGTTTAGCGATGGCAAAATTGAACCTTTTCATTACTCTTTGGCGCGGGCAATTACAGATAGCAATGAATTAGAAATCAGCCCCATCCATTTAAAAGGAATCACCATTGGAATTAAAAATGCCGATTCCTACAACACTATTTTCTCTTTGAAAGACGAATTCAAGAAAAAGGGTTATACCATTTTCATGCTCGAAAACAATTTTAGCGTGAACGACAAACCCGACAGGCTTGGAATTTTCAAAACCACCGATAAATATAAAATTTTACGCGACATCAAAACCAGTGCCTTTAATTACGACATTGACAATGATAGCTTGATTCATATTATTCAACGATGGGACAAAGATTTAGATTTGGAACTCATTGGTGCATCTGGCGATTATTGCGAATTTTTAATCAATAAAGATCCGCAAAATTGGAGGGAATTGGCGCAACAAATTTATAACATCTGCCCCGACGTAGTGAACCAAGGAACAGGCTATTTGGTGGTTTATAAAAACGAAATGATGAAGAACAAACGTCTTTATCTTTGGTGGGATTAACCTTGCTATTACCCTGCAAATTCGTTATATTCGTTCAACTCTGAAATTTTTCACCGTTCAACAAACATGAACAAAACAAAACCCAAATCTCCCAATAAAATCTTTAAATTCTGGAAAAACATAGGACCAGGATTGGTAACCGGTGCAAGTGACGATGACCCATCGGGAATTGCCACTTACTCACAAGCAGGTGCCGCTTATGGATTGTCAACTTTATGGACATCCATTTTAGCATTTCCACTAATGGCGGCCATTCAACAAATGTGTGCCAAAATTGGCATTGTAACTTCGCAAGGATTAACCGCAACACTTAAAAAGCATTACCCACAACCTGTCTTATACACAATGCTCATTTTTAGCTTTCCAGCTATTGTAATGAATATTGGTGCCGATATTGCAGGCATGGGCGCCGTTGGGAATTTGCTTTTCCCTAGCATAGATGCCAATTATTTTAGTGTGTTATTTACCATTATACTTTTGGGATTAATCATATACCTTCCCTATCAAAAAATAGCAGCAGTTTTGAAATGGTTTTGCATAGTAATGTTGGTTTACTTTGTGGTTCCTTTCTTATACAAACAAGATTTTGCAGCCATAGCAAAGGCTACATTTATTCCGGAAATAAAATTCAACAAGGAGTTCATTGGCATTTTGGTTGGTATTTTAGGAACCACAATTTCACCCTATCTATTCTTTTGGCAAGCTTCTGTAGAGGTTGAAGAACACAAAAAACACCTGATTGTTAATAAGAAAATCATGACCGAAATGAAAAACGATGTAGATTTTGGAATGACCGTTTCTGGATTTGTGATGTACTTTATTATTCTTACAACAGGAACCGTTTTATACAATTCTGGCATTCATAAAATTGACACAGTTGAACAAGCAGCCATGGCGCTCAAACCACTTGCGGGTAATTTGGCTTATTTGCTTTTTGCTATTGGCGTAATTGGTACAGGTTTCATTGCTATTCCCGTTTTGAGCGGCTCTTTATCCTA
>CANFVI010000143.1 GCA_947450405.1 Flavobacteriales bacterium | reverse complement strand
TCCATTCTCAATTGCACGAATTAACATCCTTGAAATTTCATCATCTTTACCACTGCCCCCTTCGTAATTCTCGTCCTTCAAGCTCGGATTCAAAGCAAGTTGACGCAGATGCATCAATCCGTTGAATATTTTCAATCTCGATTTGCTAATTCCAACTTGATTTACATGATTCAAAATCTCGTTTCTGTATTGACTCTTGATTTTCTCATATAACTCTTCTTGAGCTGGACTCATTTCACAATAGTGAATTTTTTCAACTTTTGGAGGAAGTTCTTTTACCACCTGACTCTTGGTTCTTCTCAGAACAAATGGATCTATAAATTTTCTTAACTCTTCTGCTTTTTTAGCGTTAGAAGACTTTTCTATTGGTTTAATAAATTGATTTTCAAAAAATGAATAAGAACCCAATAAGCCTGGATTCAAAAAATTCATTTGGCTCCAAATATCCAATAAGGTATTTTCAATAGGAGTACCTGTTAAAGCAATCCTATTGCGTGCATTTAATTTTAGTAAGTTTCTAGCAGTTAACGAACTAGGATTTTTGATTGCCTGGCTTTCATCTAAAACTATACAACGATATTCAAAACACTTCAGTATTTCTATATCGTTTCTCATTGTGCCGTAACTCATGATAACCAAATCCATATCAGCAAATTCATTAATTAATTTGTGTCTATGAATGCCATTGTACTTCATCACTTTCATGGTTGGGCAAAATTTATTCGCCTCTGATTGCCAGTTATATAAAAGTGATTTAGGACAAATTACCAAAGTTGGTCCTTGGTAGAATTGATTCGAAGGTACAATTGATGTTCCATTCAATACCTTTTCAACCTCTTCAAATGCCATTTGGCGATGAACCGTTGTTGGGTGGTATTCATGATTGATCATGGATTGAATAACCGCGAGCGTTTGAATTGTTTTACCTAATCCCATGTCATCGGCTAACAGTGCACCGAGTTTGTTTTCAAGTAAAAATTTAATCCAATTATATCCTTCTTTTTGGTATTCTCTTAGTTCAGCAATAAAATCTGACGGTAATTCATAATCCGGCAAATCGGTTGATAAAACTTCGTTCCATTTCGATTTAGGCAATTCTTCTTCAAATAAGTCTTGAATATCATCTAATAAGCCAACATGAATATTTTTTAGTCTCAGCGTTTTATCATCAAAATCAGCCAAATTCACAATTTGAGAAAATCTTGCAAACCATTCGTCAGGTAAAATTGCGATGCTACCATCGGGCAATACAAACTCTTTTTTCTTTTGAAGGATATTATTTTTCAATCTGCTAAAAGGAATTTCGAAATCGCCAAATTTCACTACGGCCATTACGTCAAACCAATCTTCAAATTGATTTACTTTGATTTTCAACTCAATTTTACCTAGGTAATAATTAACCTCAGTAAAATCTTGTTCTACTTTAAATCCTTTGCGTTGTAAATCCTCTGTATGTTCATTTATCCACTGGATTAATGAATATGCAGAATCTTCCATCGGGACACTAAATAAACTTCCTTCATTTACTTCCAATCCCAATTCCTTCAAAATTGAAATTTTTTCGTTTTCAATTTGATAAGACCTTCGAATTCTGTGGAAGGTGAATTTGCCATCCTTTTCTTCCAAAGAAACGTTCACACGTTTATTCACATGATACGGAAACAACCAACTACCATATTTAAAATAAAGCACAATATGACTGTCTTTATCCCAAACTTTAGACAACCTCAAAACAGGCTGTACATCTAGTTGTTCTGTAACAATATCAAATCCCAAGGCATATACGTCGTGATTTTCCAATAAAGGAAGCACGAACTTTTGCATATAAACAGCTTCTTGAGCCGGCTCAATATGGATAAACTTTTTAGTTAAAAATGGTTTGATTTTTTGACCGTCTACCCTGTCGTTAAAAAACAACAATTTGGTATCTGTGAGCATCCATGCAGGCTTATTCACCAACATAACGCTCTCATTTTCAAAAAACCTAACTTTTTCATCTTGGTGTTTAACAGTAGCGAAATAATTCATACCTGTTTCATCCCTTCTAAAATGAAACAACACCGATGCAGGTTCATTTACAAATGAAATTGGCGAACCCATAGGTTCTCCCGTGACACTTGACCAATAAATTTGGTAATCTTTTACAATATTTAAAATATGAACAAGTTGACGTTCAATAAATGCGCGAACTTGAATTTTTATTTCAGGTGTAAAATGCTTCAATAAGAAATCTGCAGGACGTAACTTTTTTGTTCCTGTGTAGAATTTCGTCATGATTGACTCTACTTCAAAGGTTTCTATGAGTTGAACCGCGGCATTTTGCCTTTCATCTAACCTAAAATAATCGCTATTCTTTTCTCTAATTCTCTGATAAGTCAGAGAAGGTTTTCCATTTTCAAGCAGTTGGACTGCATTTGCTTCAATGACAACCCCAAAATGAGCATGTTTTACAAAGGTAAATACAACTTCGAATTGTTTTGAATTGATTACTTCCATCTTGCTTCTTCTACAAATAAACTTGCAAGTTATAGCAGATAAATCAAACTATTGCCCTTTTTTTGTAAATAGTATCACTATTACCTAATTATTATGGAAAATACACCAAATATGACCTATTCAGGGCTATCTGTCCCTCAAAAATATGAACATCTTCATGCTTTTTGGAATGGAATTGCTGACGATCAAGTTGATTGGGTTGCCAATTTGAGCAATGCTGCAGCACTAATGAAAGAAATTTTCAATTGGTGGTGGGTAGGGTTTTATCGTGTTAACAACAATAAGTTAATATTAGGACCATTTCAGGGCCCATCTGCTTGCACAAAAATCGACTTTGGAAAAGGTGTTTGTGGTAGCTCTTGGAAAAATGAATCTACCATTTTGGTACCAAATGTTCATGAATTTGAGGGACATATTGCTTGCAGTAGCATTTCAAATAGTGAAATTGTGGTGCCTATTTTTAAAGATAATAAAATATGGGGAGTTTTAGACGTGGATAGCGAACATTTGAATCATTTTAATGACATTGATAAAATTGAATTGGAAAAATTTTGCCAATCAATTTCAGCGTTTTTGTAACACCAATTATTAAAGAAATTCTCTGAATTCCATTTTTTTTTGCATCTTTGGAAAAATAATTTTTTATACGAATGAATACACTTAAAACCAAGAAGAATATTATTCTGCTCATCATTGTAGCCTCTTTGGGCTATTTTGTTGACATATATGATTTGATCCTTTTTAATATCATTAAAAAAGAAAGTCTCGAATCTTTACATATTGATTACAACACCTACGAAACTGTTTTATTCCGTTGGCAAATGGCTGGAATGCTGATTGGAGGAATACTTTGGGGCGTATGGGGCGATAAAAAAGGAAGGGTTTCAGTATTATTTGGAAGTATATTAATCTATTCTGTTGCCAATATAGCAAATGCATTTGTTGAATCTTTATGGGCCTATAAAATGTGGAGATTGATTGCAGGATTGGGTTTGGCAGGTGAATTGGGTGCTGCAATTACCCTGGTTGCCGAATTAATGCCGCAAAAGAAAAGAGGTTTGGGAACAATGATTATTGTAACTTTCGGAGCATTGGGAGCTGTTGCTGCTTTCCTGGTATCAAAAAACGGTCAATTTATTGGCGATTTTATTTCTGGCATAATAAATAAGCCAGTTGCTAATTGGCAAGTTGCATATATTGTTGGAGGAACATTGGGTCTACTATTATTGGCTTTAAGAGCAAGTACTTTTGAGAGTGGTTTGTTCGAGCAAGCCAAAGAACATAATGTTGAACGCGGTAATTTCTTTCATCTATTTAAACAAAAAGAGACCTTTGTGAAATATCTAGCATGTATTGTAATTGGTTTACCCGTTTGGTTTGTTGTAGGAGTTTTAATTGCTTTGGCGCATCGATTCTTGCCCGAAATTACTGGGAATACGGATATCCTAAAAGTTTTACCTACCAAAGAAATGGTTCTTTGGAGTTATGTGGGTCTTTCAATTGGAGATTTAACGAGCGGTACCCTTTCGCAAATTTTTAAAAGCCGTAAAAAAGTTATGTTCTCCAATATCGTTGGTATAATTATTATGACCTTGATTTATTTGTATGGACCAGTGGGTTCTGCAAATTATTACCGATTTATAGCAGTAATGTTAGGTGCTGTAACCGGTTATTGGGCTTTGTTTGTTACAAATGCAAGCGAACAATTTGGAACAAATATTAGAAGTACTGTGGCTGCTACCGTACCGAATTTTGTGCGTGGAGGTGTACTTTTAATTACCTCGGGATTTGAAATATTAGAGTCGCAAACACATTCTGCAAGTATTTCTGCACTAATTGTCGGAATAATTTGTGTTTCTCTTGCTATTTGGGGAACTTTGCACATAGAAGAATCCTTCCACAAGGATTTGAACTATTACGAAAAATAACTCCCATTGAATTCTAAATTTAAACTTTCGTTCATCGAAAAAATTGTTTTAGCAATTTTAGAGGACTCTCCCAAAGGCGCATTAAATACCCAACGCGTTTTTAACAGAATTCCAATTGATGC
>CANFVI010000142.1 GCA_947450405.1 Flavobacteriales bacterium | reverse complement strand
GTTTGCATTGGTGATGTAAACTGTCAAGTTTGAATTGCTTTTATTCAATTTGAGATTGAATAAACCTGTTGATGGATTTGGGGAAATTGAAATTTGAACTTGGTTCAAATTCTGAACAGTAGCCCTGTTCATGGTTACCGTTTTTTCTTTTGAACAATTGCATCCGGTAATTCTATTTGTTGCCTTCATGGATGCTACGTAAAACGTATCTTTTTTGAAGTTGTAATTTACCATGGCATTCACATCTTTACTGAATTGTGTATCTTTTTGATTGAGTGTCCACCGGTAATCAATTCCATTGCTACCGCCAGGTAATCCATTGTCGTCTTGAGGATTCAATTTCACTCCGTAAAAGGCAAATGCATAATCGGAAGTTCCAGAAAAGTCGCAAGTATTTGGCAGTCCGTATACAGTAACGGGTTTGTAAATGATTGTGGCACAACCATTGAAAACTTGGCTAGTAAGTTTTACAGTATAAGTATTGTCGTATCTATTTTTGAAAACGTGGAATGGGTTTAACATCTCAGATGAATCACCATCGCCAAAATCCCATTTATACGTCATGGGTGTACCCTTTGAATTGGTAGATTGATTATTGAAAACACTTGTATCTCCGGCGCATTTTGTGGTAAATGTGAATTTGGGTGTACTTTCTTCTAGCACATTAAAGTAGCGCTTTACAGAATCCCAACAACCGTTATCAAGGGTAATTTTAAAATAAACTGATTTCAGACCAACTGAACTCCAGCTTTGAGAAACATTTTCGGAATAACTTAAGTCGCCGCCGCCAAAATCCCACAAAAAGCTAGGAACTGTTCCCATAATTTTTGGAGTGGTGTTTTTGAACTCAGTGGGCCTAATAAAGCAAAAATCGGTATTTGTAAAGTTAGCAACTGGAGCGGCCTTTATATAAATTGATTTGACCGAAGAATCGGCGCAGCCAAAATCAGAACGCACAGTAAGTTTTACATTTTTATATCCAGCAGATGTATATTTGATGCTCGGGTTTTTGGCAAAACTGAGGGTGCTATTTTCTCCCAATTCCCATTTGTAATATAAATTGCCGCTTTTAATGGTTGAATTGTTTTGGTAAGCAATGATCTCGTTGTTACAATTTCCAGATGTTTTTGAGAATGTTGCCGTTGGGGCATCAAAAATATTTACATTTTGCGATGAAACAACTTTACAACCTTTGTTGTCGGCTTTCAGTTTAAATATGTAGGTACCCGAAGTTTTAATGCTTAAAACGAAACTAGAATCTTGTTTTTGTCTATACCCTTTACCATCATTGAAATCCCAGTACATGGTTGAATTTGCAGGAACTGTTAAGTTTCTCACTTTTAATGGTTCTGAGGGACAAACATTGTCTTTTAGGAATTTAACAGTAGGTTTTATATTTACAATAATCGTGTCGAAACTTGAAAATTGGAATGGCAATTTGGGCAAATAAGCTGTAAGAGAAACAATAAATGTCCCTCCATTTTTATAAATGAATTTGGTAAATAAATCTGAAGATGTGTCTGCAGCATTGTTGGTTCCAAAATTCCAGTGATAATTCAATTGATCTGGGTAATTAATGCCATTGTGGTCAAATGATATGGTATCGCCATCGCAGAAAACTATATTGCCATGGTTGATTTTTAAATCGGGGAGTTTGAGAAGTTTTAACAGAATTTGGTACACTGTGTCACACCCTGTAATTGTATTTGATATTTTGATTTTTAGGGATATTGTGCTGTCTTGATAAGATGAATCTGTTACATTTACACCAAGTATTAAATTGGATGAAACAGTAGGTGGAATGATGTTAATATTCGAAGAAATTGTTTTGCTAGAAGAAGAATAAATCGCTGCATTTGCGAACCATTTGTTGGAGTTTCCATATTCAGAGTTGGTTAAATTCCTCGGTGGCGTAATGGTGAAAAACGTTTCTAATCCATTGAAAGTTAAAATATAATTTGATTTAGCAATTGCTTTGTTTTTGTTGATGGTGCTGTCTAATAGCGAAAAGATAGATCCTCCTGGCGATTTGATTGTTGTAACATTCGTCAACAAGGTATCGTTTGTCAATGAATCGTCGAACATATGAATATATGTTTTTAAGGTGTTTTTGCCGGTGAGAATGAGTTTAGGGAAGTTGTTAAACGTATATGAAAATGTATCGAATGGTTTTATTTTTTGGTTAATTACTTCATCTACTTCATTGGCATTGTTAATGTTGAAAGAAACTTTCAATTGGGTTAAAGTATCATTAAAGTTGCTTTTACCATAAATTGTTAACGGTCCATATTGAGAACCTGCACAGGGATTGCTAGGCACATTATACTTGTAAGCAGTTAGTTTGATATCAAATTTAGATTCAACAGCACCTAAATCACTCAATAGTTTATTTCTTGGGTTATTAAAAACATCGGTAGTGGCATATTTGATGGGTGCAATGTTATTTTGGCAAAAGGCATTCTGCGGTGTAAAATTTAGCAAACTGGGATTCGAGAACTTTGGATTCTCAAATCTTTCATTATTGCCAGCCATGGTGGTGGCTTGCCATTGCTTGATGGTGCTGTATTTGTTTGTGAAAAGTTGCCAAATAGATTTTGAGAATTTCCCAAAATACATATTATTGTTAAGTGGCGTTGCTTTTGCCGGATTAATTAAACTTATGAAATAGCCATTGTTTGTGCCATTTCCTAGAATGATGTTGCCTTGGATTTTATTGGCATCATTGGTTACATAGATGCCGTAAAAATTGGTTGTGTCGCTCGAATTGAAATAAATTGAATTTTGGGTAATTTCGGTAGATGTGCTGTTGGGGTTGGTTTGATGTATGGCAAAGTAATTTCCACAAGCGCCATTGCTTACCAAAAGGTTGCTATTGACTTTGATACTTGAATTTGAACATTTAATTCCGTAATAATCTTTGGTTCCTGTTTGAAATGAACTGTTAAAAATTGAATTACGCAAGATGTATGAACGTTCATTTGTCAAAAGTACTCCGCAACTTGATGATCCAATTGTATTTGAATCAATGCTATTATTCAAAGCATAAGTAGAATCATTTGTTGTTTGACTGTTGGAGGTTAAACAAATGAATACAGTATTTCCATTCAAATAATTGAAGTTGTTGTATTTTATTTTATTTTCGGTTACCTCAGTTAAACCAGAGTTATAGGAACAATAAATAGGACTTGCACTTTGATCGCTGTAATTATTTATTATGGTATTTTTACGAATTTTTAGGTTTACACAGAAACTTGGATAAATACCATTTAGAACGTATTTGGCATTTATTTTTTGAATGAAGTTTTCATTACATTCGATAGGATATCTTTTCGAATTGAAAAATCCATTGTTGGCATAGGTGAGTAATATTCCGAAAAATTTATAGAGACAATTGCCTGGTTTTGTGCCTGTGGCTCCTTTGAAAGGGATATTCTCAATTGTGTTTTGATTGATTGTTGATAGTCGGGTGCTTTCATATGTTCTTGAAACTCTAATGGCAGCATTTGTCAATGTATCCATTGCAGATAATGCTGAAGCATCGTTTCTTGAAATCCTATTGCCTTGAATAATCACTCCATTTGTGTAATTGATAGAAATTCCAACAGAATAGTAATTGCTTAAGGCATTGTTTTGATAAGTGTTGTTAATTGCAGTATTTGAATAACTGACTGATTGATATTCAATGATGCCATAAGCGGGACCCGGTGAATTGGTATTACTGGTTTTGAAGGTGTTATTCGAAAATACAGATCTGCTTGAGTTTAATAAAGAGGATAGTGCGAATAAGTTAGTATTTGAACCAGCAATTGCCAAATAAGCGCAGTTATCGGCACTCCCCGTTGTTGACAATCCAGCAAGCACTACGGTGCAACTGTCAATGATATTGTCGTTTGAATTGTTTGTAAGCCGAATTCCAATGGCCTTATTTGCCGATGAATCAATTACTGTGAGGTTTTTTACCGTACAATAGTCAATTCCATTAAACAAGATCATTTCATAAAGGAAATTGCCTGTAATTTTATATCCATTGCCATTGATGATTAAAGGTTTTGTTGCCGTTGTTGGATTTAATCCATGTTGGGTTAATTGAATTGCAGAAGTAATTCTTTGATTGGATAAAACAGTAACTGTAACTTTTCCCGAAACGCCATTTATGTTGTAAGCGGTTGCAAATGCAGACCAAGTTGCATAGTTATTGGCTCCGGAAGCTCCCCCAATGGTATAATTTCCGTTTAACTGTGCTTTTATTGAATTGCCTATAAAAACACACAATATTAAAATCAAAGATTTTAAATTTTGTCGGATTCTTGGTTTAGGGATTGTGAGCATTTGAATAGAAAAAGTAAAAATAAGGAAGTTTTAGGAATTAACAAAAAAGCAGCTGTATGGTTCAGCTGCTTTTTTGAATATTGGTTGAATAATTTATGCTTTATTGAAATACCCTCACATAGTCAACCACCATTGATTTTGGGAAAACTGTTGTTCCATCGGGATTTCCTGGTAAATTTCCGCCAACGGCAACGTTGAAAATAAAGAAATGAGGTGAGTTAAATGGATAATTTACATTCACATCATTTTTTGTGATTGTATGATATAG
>CANFVI010000141.1 GCA_947450405.1 Flavobacteriales bacterium | reverse complement strand
TCGTGGGTTTGTTGCTACAAAAAAGCAAGCAGAAATTTTATCCCTCAGAAATGAAATAGTTGATTCAGTAAAACACAACATTGATGATGTGCTAGAAAAATGGGGATACCATTTGCAAGATTTGGCATTAAACGACATCACTTTCGATGAAGCAATCACAAAATCTATGGCGCAAGTTGTTGCATCGAGCAATTTAAAAGCAGCTGCCGAAAACGAAGGTCAAGCACTTTTAATTACCAAAACAAAAGCTGCTGAAGCTGAAGGTAACGCGATTAAAATCTCCGCTGAAGCGGAAAAAATTGCAGCGCAAATGCGTGGACAAGGTATTGCACTCTTTAGAAAAGAAGTTGCAAAAGGTATGTCTGAAGCTGCCAATGAAATGAAAACTGCCGATTTGGATTCTTCATTCCTGTTGTTCAGCATGTGGACAGAAGCCATCAAAAACTTTGCAACAGATGGCAAAGGAAATGTTATTTTCTTAGATGGTTCTACCGAAGGTATGAACAAAACATTGAAAGAAATGATGGCAATGAACACACTAGAGTCAGCCAATTCTGTTGCTGCCACTCCTAAGAAAAAAACTATTTAATTAATAATTATTTATATAAAAAAAAGGGGACAATCAATGATTGGCCCCTTTTTTATTTCCATAAAATTCAGTTATCGAATTATTTGAATATATCCACTAATGGTATTGTAACTTTTTCGGTGCGTCATTTTATAAAAATATGCACCCACCGGCAAATCATTCCCGTCTTGATCTTTTCCACCCCAATCATTTCCGTAATTTTCTGATTTGTAAACTCGCTTACCCAACCTATCTGAAACAATGATCGTGTACTGATCCAATTCAGCCAATTCTATCAAATCCCAAACATCATTTCTTCTATCTCCATTTGGGGTAATAATATTTGGTATTCTCACTGTTGGAGGGTCAATTACCAAAACAGTAATCGTATCTTTCCCTTGGCACCCATTTATATCAAGACCTGCAACTGTATATATTGTGTCTTTCAAAGGCCTAACTAGAATAGACAAAGCAGAGTCTTTTCCCAAGATTGATGGGCCAACCCATTTTGATGCAATTGCATTTTTCAAACGTAACTTAATAGCTGTTCCGCGGTAAATTGTAGTATCTATAAATGCCTTAAATACAACACCGTAATCAATTACTTTCACTGAAATAGAATCTTCGCATCCAAATGTATCGTTTGCAATAACCCTATAATTACCAGCAGTTAATCCAATAATTTTTGCAGTTGTTTGCAACAATGGATCATTCCACTTGTATGAAACAGGCGTTTTTAAAGCTGTATTTGAAACCTCAATAAAGGCAAGTTTTGTACCTGCACAATTGGTACTGTCTGCACTTAAAATTGTCAAATTCAATTTTGAAGAACTAATCACAATTTTCTGCGTAAAATTAACGTCAGGCGAACATCCATCTTTCAAATCCAATGTTACATTTTGTGTAGTTGCCAATGCTATTTTATTGCTATTTGAACTTATTGCATTTCCATTCAATAACCAATTATATTTGGTACTATCGCCCCCTTTGATTGTGAAATCAACATTAAAACTATCCCCCAAACACATTTTGGTATCTGAAATATTCCAAGTTGCAGATATCGGTGGTAATTTTTTCAAATTGAAAGAAATTGTATCATTTACCAACATACATCCATCCGATAAAAAGGCGCTGTAGGTGGTAATTCCTTCGAGTGGGTTCAAGGTAGGTGTATAACCAACAATCGCTGGGTTTGTCCAACTCACAAAATGTGTTGAAGGTCTTCCTCCTGAGGCATTCAACGTTACTTGAAGCGATTGACCCGCACATAATGTAGAATCTGCAATTGAATCTAATTTCAAAGGTGCTGGAATTGCAACCTGAATACTATCCCAATCAGATGCCACTGAACAACCATCGCTTAACGTAATGTAATATGTAGTCGTATCTGTTACGGAAACTGTTTTGGTTGTTCCTGTGCCTAACCCATGATCCCATGTAAATACATAACCCGAAGAATTACCACCTTTTCCAGCTACTTTTAAATTTACATTGGTTCCAGGACAAACATCAGCGGTTAATCTTGTTGGTACAACTTCCAATAATGGCAAAACATTCACTGTTTGATATGCAGTATCAGGTAGTTTGGTACAACCATCTGAAACAATTACAAAATATTTCACCGTATCTGGAGTAATCACCATTTCGGATGAATTTCCCAAGCCGCCGACAAATGACCACCAATATTTATATCCGGCAGGTTTACCGCCTGTTACTACTGGCTTTAATATTACATTTCGGCCTTGGCAAACGGTAGTGTCATTTCCTAATTTTACCTTAATTGGAGGCCTTACTAAGACAATAATCGAATCTATGGCAGATAAACGAGTACATGCATCTGTTACTTTAAAGTAGTATTTGGTTGTTACTTTAGGACCAACCCGGTAGTTTCCGGGTGTAAGCCCTGCAGGACCAGTTATAAACAAGTCCGATGCATTTCCTCCACCATAAGATGGAAAAAGTTGAATTGTATCTCCTATGCAAATTCCGGTATCTTTACCCAAATCAATAGTCAATTTTGGCCTATAGGCAATATATTGTAATTTAAATCCTTTGCCTTGCTGCAATTGATCAGAGTATTGCCTAAAAATGAGCACATTGGTTTTAACTGTTTTCCAAGCGCCAGCAAACGGTGTCGTAGTTCCAGTGAAACTTCCAATTTTATTTGCCTGATTTGCTAGGGTTTGGAACATTACTAGAGAATCAAATCCAGTTTCATAATCAAGCATAATAAATCTATATCTAATTGAATCGGCATTGGCAACCGTTAATTTGGTTGCAACAATTTTATTTCCCCCATAATTGCTTTCTCCGCCATCATCATAAACAAAACCCCAACAACGCGATTCATTCACGCTTCCACTTATAGGCAATAAAATTGCATTACAGATATCCCTAGTACTATCAACATTTACAAATTTCACTTTGGTCATACTGTCTGCTTTTCCTTTAAAACAAGACGTTACTACGAGTTTTACCGTGAATGTTCCATAACTAGCATAATTGTGTGATGCATTTACGCTTGAAGCTGTTCCACCGTCGCCAAAATACCATTTAGCCGAACTGTAGTTATCAGAGGTATTGAAAAAATTCACCAATTTCGATGTTTTACATGCAAGGGTATCTCCCGTAAAATCGGCTTTTACAAATGCTGAATCATATTTTGCTCCAACCCCACAAACCCACCATGCATTGGTAACTGCAATAACTTCTTTAGAGCAAGTACCAAATATATCAGTAGCGCTTATAATGCTGTAAGTTCTTGCATCGGCATAAGTAGACGATGCCGTTAAATATACAGTTAAACTTCTGTATGCAATTTTTGCCGATTTAACAAAACCCAATGTGTCTATAGCAAATGTATTCCCTTTTTCATTAGTTCCTTTAGAACCATTAGCAATTAAATAGTACCAATAATTTTGAACGCCAGAATTCGTATGCACTCCACCATTATCTAAAGCTCCAGCATACCAATTTAATCCTTTGTAATATTTGGGATGTGAAAACAAACCCGGATTTGACATATCACGGATACCCGCATTCCCTGCAGTTATATCCTCGCCAATTTTCCAATTCCACTGAGTTGGTCTTCCAAAATTTTCAATGGTTTCACCAAATACATCACTAAAACTTTCATTCAAGGCTCCACTTTCATTTGAATAGGTCAAATTTGCAGAATTCGTTGTTACCGCATGGGTGATTTCGTGACCACAAACGTCCAATGCCGTTAATGGACCAGTAAAACTTGTTGCACCATCACCATAGGTCATACTCGTGCCATTCCAAAATGCGTTATCATAACCTAAACCATTGGGAGAGTAATGAACAAAACTATATATGAGAGCACCTTTATTGTCATAACTATTTCTGCTATGCATATTTTTATAATAATCGTAGGTTTGCTCAGCTCCCCAGTGAGCATCAGTTGCAACCTCGTCTTTATTGGCATTCACATTCTTCCAATCATTATCGGCATCAGTAAAATCTACTGCAGAACCATAAACATTAGATTTTTTCATGTTATAGGTTTCTATGCCTGTACCGCGAAAAGTTTCTCTCAATCTATAATTCCCAGGTGCTGTACTGTCAGTTTTTATAGTTCTAACTCCACTGTATTTTGTAGTTGCCTTCCCTGTTACTTCCGTGTGTAAAATCAATTCATTTGTAGCCCAAATTTCTCCAGTTTCTGCATTCACATAAATTGATTTTCCTGCCAATGGAACTTGTGAAAACACATCGAATTTATAACACAAAGACTGAATGGTATCTAAACGATTATTTTTACCAATGTAACTTAACGAACCTTTTGGATAATACGTTGTGTCTTTATTTTTTGTTACTTTTTGAAGGATTTCATTCATCCCCAAATCTTGCCAATAATATTTTTCAGACGGCAAATACTTAAAAGCCAATTCTCTTGCTTGATCAACACTCAGTACTTTTTTACCTTGAACATCTTTCGCTGAAATAAAATCACCATTGATTCTAAAAATAAAGTTGTCTTTCACATGCACAATACCCGTAGACAATGTAACAGGAACATTATCGAAATACATCTG
>CANFVI010000140.1 GCA_947450405.1 Flavobacteriales bacterium | reverse complement strand
TGTGCTTGTATTCTTCACATACATTTTTCCGTTAGTTGCAACGCTATCAACAGTAAAGCCTGCTTTTGCATTACATGGAGAACAATCTACTTTGATAGTAGCACAAATGCTGGTATCACAAGCTTTGCATGAATCTGTATATTTAATACAAACGGTATATGTTCCAGTTGTTTTGAAAGTATGGGTTGCAACTCTTCCATTGTAAGTAGTTGTTGCACCGCTATTTCCAACAACAATTGCGTATTTGTAACAATTGCTCGTAGTGCTTAAGTTCTTTCCTTCGAAAGCATAAACGTTACATTTATTTGAATAGGTTAAGCTTGCACCCGTCGCGGCCCAATTGCATTTGGCGGTGGTAGGTTTGCAAGTAACATTAAACATTGAATATGTTTGGGTATCACAACCTGTGCAAATGTTTGAGTATTTGGCAATAATTGCGAATTTGCCAGTGTCTGAGAACGTATATGTTCCGGTTCTTCCAGCAGGCAATGAAACCAATTTGCCAGTTTTCATATCGTACACACCCAATTGGTAAGTGATACATGAATCTGCGAACATTGTCATTTCAAATGAATAAACATTGCATTTGTTGCTATAGCTCACTTTGATGGCATTTTTTTCCCATTTGCAGGTCTTTGTTGCAACGGGCACTGTTACTTCAACTTTTTTGCAAATAACAGAATAGCATTTTTTGGTAGAATTGTAAATTTTCAAACAAACCTCATAAACGCCAGATTTCTTGTAAACGTGAGAAGGATCGCCACCGGTAGAACTTGTTCCATCTCCCCATGACCAAGTGTAGGTAGTTCCAGTTCCGCCATTCGATGTGGCATAGAATTTATAGGTACTGTCGTTTAGTTTTTTCCAAGTGTATGAACCAATCAAATTGCAAGGTTTTTCAATTACAACAGGTTTGCAAATTTTGATTTTGCATTTTCCTGTTTTGTCTATGATAGTAACACAAACTGTATAGGTTCCAGGTTTTGAATATTCATGGTAAGGGTCAATGCCTTTGCCTGTTTGGCCATCACCAAAACTCCATTCGTAAGTATATCCGGTATTGCTGCTTGCTTTGAAACGTACTTTTCCACCTGTATTGGTAAATCCAAATTCACCTTTTAAATCGCAAGGATTTCCGCAGCTAATTTTCACTTCTTTACAGAATGTTGCGGTACAAACTTTGCCTGTTGTTGAGTCTTTCCAAGAAGCGGTTACACAAACCTTGTAAACGCCTTCTGACATGTAAGTATGCGTTGGGTCTGTTCCTTTACCTTCGGTTTTGTCACCAAAGTTCCAAGTGTAAGTTGTTCCTTTTTGATTGGAATAGGCTACAAACATGCCTTTTTTACAATCGTTTTTGAAAGAGAATTCTGTAGTCAACTTACAATCGCAAGATGCGACGCTAACCGACATGCAAACGGAAGTATCGAATTTCTTACAAGTGTTAACCAACTTAGCGCAAACGGTATAAGTTCCGGCTGCTGAAAAAGTGTATGTTGCTTTACTTCCAGTTGCAACTGAACTGGTTCCATTGTTTACTGTCCATTTAACAGTTGCACAAGAGTCAGAAACCAATGTTCCTTCAGTAACAAAAACAGCAGTTAAGCAGCTGGTGGTTGAACCAACTTTCATGCGTGTTGAAGATTGGGCTTGGGCTGAATTTCCAAGAAGAAAAGCAAAAGCCAAGGTTAAAAATTGTAATGTTTTTTTCATGAGTTGTGTTCTCTAACACGAAGTTAGACATTTTTTGTGTAAGAATCGTTGTCTTATGTTTCATTATTTGTTGAATTTATTTCAATTATGGCGTTACAATGACAATTCCTAAAGTATATGTTCATTGACTTAATGGATTTATTCCAAATTGTTGATATTGTTGCAACTTGAAAATATATATCCATTAGCCCAAAACCAAATTTTCCTTTACATTTGTCAAAACCAAATTCAATCATGAATAAATTCTTAATCATTTTTTCAGCGGTAATATTGATTGCTGCATGCAGTAAAAAAACGGATAGTGTTAATAATACTTCCGTTTGTAGCAATGTAATTAGGGCTGATTTTGAGAAAATTCAGGTGTTCCCCTCAGATCATCTTTTAAATAAAGATATTTCTTTAAGTGCCGTAGATGCAAATTCATCGGCTATTCTCGGGGCGATTGGTGCAACCAGTCTCCATCCAGATTTTGGTAGCGGCCTTTGGCAAGGTGCCCCAATTGGAATTCCTTTTTCGGTGGTTTGTGGCAGCCAATCTAAAGTTTCAATCACTTACAGGTCTAATGGGTATGATGGAAATTATGGCAACGAAAGCGAGCCAGGTCCCTTCCCAATTCCTTTGAATGCGGGTATTGAGGGAAATGGAAATGGCGACAGCCATGTAATTACGGTTGATATTGAAAATAATATCCTTTACGAATTGTATAACGCAAGTCAGGTTGGAACCGGTTGGGAAGCCTCTTGCGGTGCCATTTTCGATTTGAAAACCAATACTTATCGCACGGAGGGATGGACGTCTGCCGATGCGGCGGGATTGCCTATTTTGCCATGTTTGTTGCGCTATGACGAAGTGAATTCTGGCAAAATTGACCATGCCATTCGCTTTACTTTAAGCAAACCTAAGGTTTATAAAGGATATGTTTATCCTGCGTTGCATAAGGTAAATGGAACTGGAGTATCGGGGACTTCATTGCCAATGGGAGCGAGGTTGAGATTGAAGTCTGGCTTTGATATCACCGGCTATTCTGCTGAAAACCAAGTGATATTAAAGGCAATGAAAACCTATGGAATCATTTTAGCCGATATTGGTTCAGACATGTTCATTAGCGGTGCCCCAGATTCGCGTTGGAACGACACTGATTTGCAAAATCTAAAGAAAGTAAAAGCAACCGATTTTGAGGTTGTTGCTTTGGGTGTGATTAAATAAGGCTTCATCTTAAATGGATAGTAAATTTATTAAATTTACGGATTTTCCGTAAAAATTAATAATTCAGTATGATTTTTTCATAAAATAATTAACCTTTTATATTATTAATTTGTAAATAAAAGATAAATTTAATATGAAAACAATTTCTACAATTTTCCTATCAGCAATTTTATTTGCATGCTCTCCAAGATTTACAGAATTAAACGACCATGGCTTTGGCGGTGGGTGTGGTGGTTCTTCTAAATTGACAAAAAACGAAAAGGTTGATTTGGTTGAAACAAAGAATCAAAAACAGATTGTTGCAAATTTGCCTGTTTCAGAAATTCAATTGATTCAAACTGAGAATAATGCAATTCAAGAATCTTCAACTCCAATGTCTGCAAAAAAATCTGAATCTGTTACGCTTTTGCAAATATCAAATTCTAAAGTTCATGCAACTTCAAATTTTAATAGCATTCCAAAGATCAAAGATCAAAAATTAACCGTAAAAAAGACAAATGCGCTTTCAACAAAAGCGAAGATTTGGATTGGATCGATTACTGTGATTTTGACAATATTGATTTTGCTTATTATTGCGGGGTTTAATGCAATGGGCGGTGCTCCCGCGCATTGATTTGCAAAAAATGTGTTTTATGAAACAACTTTCTCAATGTTTAATCATTGGAACGTTCTTGGTTGCTTGCTCTCCAAAGTTCACAGAATATAAAGACCATGGATTTGGTGGGGGATTTAAATCAAACAGAGAACTTTTGACTAAACAATCAATTCAGAAAGAGCAATCTTTGGTTTACAACGATGAAAAAAGTGCAATCAAAATTTGTGATATTGACACAATTAATAAGACTGTACTTCACATCGTAAGGAAACCCCGGATTACTCATAAGTCTAATGTTGCCCTTGGTGAAAATAGTTTAGGAAAAAACAAGGATTTTGGTATTCAAAAAAAGCCGCTCTATACTTCCTCAAAATCGAAATTATCCATGCCCAATGGGAAAACCTCAATTTGGAAATGGATCCTTTTTGTAATCGGCTCATTAATATCTGGATTTGGATTGTATGAATATATTTATGGCATGAGTAGTTCAATGATGGGGTGGGATGTTTTCTACATTTATGAAGGCTTGGCAATTTTGGCGATAGGGTTATGGTTGCTATATTTAGCAATGTCAAACAAATAAGAATTCCTATTAATTCACCAAACTGATTTACCTTTGCATTTCTATGAAATTAGAGTGGATATCAGACTTGTATGAGGAATCGGAATTAGAAGGGGTTGACTCTGAGGAAATTGTAAGGTTTTTTGAATTTTCAATGAATGAAGCCGATTTGCTCTCTAAGGCCATTCGGTATTTTGTATTGGAACAAAAAGAAAAATTGGATGTTACCCGATTGACATTTGTTGAAGCACTTAATTGCAATCTAATCTTTGTTCTCGCAACAGAAGACATTGGCATTGAATACGTTGAAAAAGTAGGGTTTGTATGTGGGCTTACTTTTGAGGGATATGAGAAAATGCTCTCACTCATGGAGCCCTTTACGAAACGCGATTTAAAAAGCTACCAGTGGTTGTACGATTTGGATACACCCGTTGATTTGCTATTTTCACCGAAAGGTTCGTGGTAATCCATGTTTTTTTTGTAATTTTGAATAATTATAAATAAATACCTATGCCATATCCAGAAATGTTAGTAGCGCCTATGCGCGCAGAGTTGACAAATAACGGTT
>CANFVI010000139.1 GCA_947450405.1 Flavobacteriales bacterium | reverse complement strand
TTAATGCATTACAGCCGCTTGTTCCACAAGTTCCGTTGCTCTGACACCCCGAGGGTGCGCAACCGCCACTTTTAGTACCACATGATGAACAAGACATATATATATTTTAAAACTGCCAAAGCAGTTGTTTTACAATGTTACAAATTTAACGATAGAAAAGAGAGAAAAAGTGATTATTTATCTTTTTCTGTAAACACCCAAAGTTTCTGTCCTAAAAAGTTAATTACCATACCCATTAAAGTAGCACCTAAAACAGCGGCAATTTTATCAACTTTAAAACTCAACAAATGTTTTATTTCATTTGATGGGAAAATCAAATTCATTGAAAATTCGGCATTTGGAAGATAATGCAATAGCAATTCGTTGGTTCCAACATTTGTAATACCACTTACCGCATACAAAGCCAAATATTTCACCAATGTACCTTTGTCGTTATCTTTTTTGCCCCAAGTCCAAAATTTATTTAGTTGAAAATTCACATAAGTTGCAACCAAAATTCCAATGCTTTTTGCAATGGATGTTGGCAAAAACTGACTTAAAAAGTAATATACAGAAATATCAATAACAAAAGACAATCCACCTACTATACCAAACTTGGTTAATGCGATATATGTTTTACTAGAAATCAAAATAATTAAATTTGAGAAAATGTATTGCCTTCAAAGGTACAATACATTCCTAACTTCATTGCAATATTTTCCTTATCATGTCCCGCTGGAAAATCAAAAATGATAGGAAAACCATCATTACCCAAATGATCCAAAATAATTTCTTTTGCATTCTTTCCAAAAGGAATGGCATTGTCATTCATTTGCAACATTGAACCTACAACCAACGCATTTAGTCCCTCAAAAACACCAGCCATTTTTAATGAACACATCATTCTATCAATGTGATACAGATACTCATCTAAATCTTCAATAAAAAGTACCTTGCCAACATTGTTCATTTTAGCAATACCGGCATGGGCAAAAATCAACGATAAATTACCCCCAACCAATTGTCCCTCAAAATTAGACTTGTTAAAAATCTCATTGTCTCTCAAACCCACATTGATAGTGGTTCCAGTTAATGCATTAAATAAATACCGTTGATTGGATTCTTTGAATTCATTTTCAAGATTGAATTGCATTACCATAGGACCATGAATTGATGCGATTCTTTGATTTTGAAGTGTCAAATGAAGGGTGGTAATGTCTGAAAAGCCAATCCACCATTTTGGATTTTTAGCAAAATCAAATTTTTGAATCTGCTCAAGCAATTGTGTGCACCCATAGCCTCCTCTTGCGCAAAAAACCGCTTTTACGTTTTCATTTTGCAAGGCCCATTCAATATCAGAAACTCTTTCATCAATGGTACCAGAAAACTGATGGTATTTTCCAAATAAATTTGGTGCGGTAACAACGTTCCAACCATTTGCGTTGGCCCATAATTGAAACGCCTTTATTTCAGATACTTCAATAAATCTTGCGGGTGCAATGATTGCTATGGTATCACCTTTTTTTAAATATGAGGGAACAATCATATTCTTTATTTTATTGGAACTAGCAAATTAACTTGGGTAATTGCCGTTGTCATTTCGCTATTTCGTGAATCTGAAGGATATTCAATGATGGGAAATGTGATTTTATTTCCATTCATTTCCAATTTTGATGAAACCACATTCCATATTTGAGCACCTTTTCCCAATTCAACATTGGCAGTTACTTTATGAAATTTTCCCCCTACAATATTTCGGTACAAAAACTCGGTAGATTTGATTTCTTTGTTGACAGGAATTCCAATGAAAATTTCCATTTCCTTGTTGTTCGTAGGAATTTCATTGTAAACACTCATAATTGATCCCGTAATAATTAACTTATTCTGAGCAATATAATTCATTAAAGGCGAAGCAGTTTGAGAAATCAATTTCGCCAAATCTTCATATTTTGCTATATAGGTTTTCCCTATTATTTGCATATTGGGCTTTTCTGTTTGTTTTAACACAAAATTTGAATCCGACAAAACTAGTCCCTCATTTTTTAGAACTTTACCGGTGTCGATTGCGTTCAATTTTACTTCAGAATTGGTTGTTTTTTGATAAAAAAACCATCCAAAAAAGATGAGCAGGGCTAATAAACCCAATACAATTAAAAAAACATTTGAAAATCGTTTCATAAATTTTCGCTAAATTACATTGAAACGGTGAATTTTAGGTATTTTTGCACTGTGAAATTCTTAGCAGAAATCGAAATTCTTCCAAAAAAAGGTCTTTTAGACCCACAAGGTAAAGCGGTAACACACAGTATGCCATCAATAGGATTAAACAATGTGAACGAAGTTTGTGTTGGAAAATTCATTACAATGGAAATTGAAGCTGCAAGTGAAGCTGAAGCAACAGCAACAGCAGAAACTGCAAGCAAAAAATTATTGGCTAACCTAATCATGGAAAGCTTTCAAATTCGAGTAAAGGCAATATGATCATTTACAACGTAACTTGTAATGTAGAAAAACCTTTAGCCAGCGAATGGCTTGAATGGATGAAATCTGTTCATATTCCAGAGGTCATGGCTACAGGTTGCTTTGTAGAGAATAAAATATTGAAGTTACATAATGCGGAATCCGACGACGAAGGCATCAATTATGCAATTCAATATACCTGCAATAATATTGAAACATTAGAACGCTATAGAAGTGAATTTGGCCCTGGATTACAAGCAAAAACACTTGAAAAATATGGCAATAAGGTTCTAGCCTATCGCTCGGTTCTAGAAATTATTGAATAATAATGTCTGTTAAACCCATCCAAATTGAAAATGCACTCAGCAATAAGTCAAATTTTCAATGGGTTGACGTTCGCAGCGAATCTGAATTTGAAAAGGCACATTTTCCAGGTGCAATAAACATTCCCTTACTTTCAAATGAACACCGCGTTCTTGTTGGCACTTGCTACAAACAGCAAGGCAGAGAAGAAGCAGTTGCTTTGGGATTAGAATTGGTAGGGTCTAAAATGCAATCGCTTTTTAGAAAATACCGTGAAATTGAAAATTTAGGCAAACCCATACTTTTTTACTGCTGGCGTGGAGGCTTAAGAAGTCAAATTAGTTCCACCATTTATGGTTGGGGCGGATTTAATCCCACCATTTTGATTGGGGGATATAAGTCGTTCAAAACATGGGCCCACAAACAATTTGAAAGACAACTGTCTGTTAAAATATTAAGCGGAAAAACAGGAAGCGGAAAAACGGAGATTTTATGTTTATTAAAAGAAAAAGGCATCCAAATTATTGATTTGGAAGGATTGGCTTCACACAAAGGTAGTGCTTTTGGAGGATTGGGTTTACCCCCGCAACCTTCTACAGAAATGTTTGAAAACAATTTGGCAATTGAATTAAGTGAAATCAATGAAATTAATCCTGTAATCATTGAAAATGAAAGTCGCTTAATTGGAAAATGTTTCTTACCATTGGGACTTTGGTCACAAATGCAAAATGCACCAATTATTGAAATAAATGTTGACAGTTTAACCCGCGTAAATAGACTGATTCACGAATATGCACACTTTGATCGTGACCATTTAGAAGAAAAAACACGCGTCTTACAAAAAAAACTGGGTGGACAGCATGCCCAAGAAGCTGTTCAATATCTGCAAGAAGGAAACTTCGAAAAATGGATTGAGAAGTTATTGGTGTATTATGATAAAACCTACCAATATTCAGTTGAAAAAAATATAAATAGATCAACCCATGTTGATTTTCAATGGGAAGATAAAAATAATTGTGTAAATACAATCATATCAAAATTATAACTCATGGAATTAAAAAATAAAATTGCCGTAATTACTGGTGCGAACAAAGGAATTGGACTTTGTTGTGTTGAACAACTTTTGGCGGAAGGCGCAATTGTCTATGGCATTTGCAGAAGTGGTTGTACCACACAGCATGAAAATTACCATTGCCTGATTGCTGACGTTCAGCACTTTGATCAATTGTCGACTGTATTCAACACCATTTTGTCGAAACACGATAAGATAGATATTCTTATTAATAATGCGGGATTGGGCTATTTTGGATTTTGCGAGGAATTGTCGTTAGACCAATGGCATACCATGTTTAATACGAATGTGAACGGACTTTTCTATGCAACTAAATTGGCGCTTCCTTCAATGAAAAAGCAAGGTTTGGGACATATTATCAATATTTCTTCGATTGCGGGTTTGGAGGGATATCCTCAGGTTTCAGGATATAACGCTACAAAGTTTGCAGTGAGGGGATTTAGCGATGCATTGTACAAAGAAGTGAGAGATTTTGGGGTGAAAGTTACTTGTGTTTACCCGGGTTCTGTAAAAACAGATTTCTTCAGACATTCGGAAAACATTAAGGCACATGACAACATGTTGATGCCTGAAGATGTTGCTAGTCAGATTGTATATGCATTGAAATCTCCTAACAATTTCCACCACGTGAACTTAGAAATAAGACCATTAAAACCGCGAGGTTAAACAATATTTAAATAATTAACGTATTTTTGTACCACTAAAATAACAACAATAATCATGAAAGTAGCCATTAATGGATTTGGACGTATTGGGCGTCATGCATTTAAATTTTTAATTGAAAAACCAGGAGTTGAAGTTGTAGCAATCAACGATTTGACAGATAATGCAACTCTTGCACATTT
>CANFVI010000138.1 GCA_947450405.1 Flavobacteriales bacterium | reverse complement strand
GAAACTTTTGAAGCTGCCTTTTGTTTTGGGGCAACTTCCGAAACTGCTTGAGTTTCTTCAATGTTGTTTTCGTTTTTTTCGTTAGTCAATTTAAGGGTTCCTCCTTTGAATAGGGCGCAAATTTATATTGCAGAAAGCAATTTTCCTAATGTTTGTTTATTGTTTTTTATATAATTATCGTCTCTCCACGATTGACTAAGCTTTTCTGCGCAGCTTCGAGTATTGTAACCACATTTAAACCACTGTTTGCATTTCCCAGTGGCGTTGTTTTTTCAGAAATTGATCTGATAAAATCTTCTGCTACACCTTTTAATGCTTCAATTTGAGGCAACTTTGGAATATAAATATCTCCAAATCGGTAATCTATCAACCATTTGTGCATGTCCTCTGGGGTACTCACAGAAAATCCTGAATCGTAAATTTTGATTTTCTCTGTTGGCTCAACATCATCGTAAATGATCATCTTTTTAGTCCCTCCAATTAAGGTTTTCCTAATTTTCACAGGACTTATCCAACTAGATGTAATATGCGCAAAAGTATCGTCATCAAAAAACAAAGAAATGTAAGCCAAGTTCTCAATTCCCATTTTTGTATGGGCAATTCCCGTTGCGCTTACCGCAACCGGTTTCTTACCACCCGAAATATAATCAAAAATCGATAAATCATGTACAGCCAAATCCCATATTACACTCCAATTCGGATTAAATAAACCCAAATTAATTCGTGTACTGTCGAAATATTGCAAATTACCCAATTCGCCACTGTCAATTACACTTTTTATTTTCTGAACAGCACCCGTATATAAAAATGTGTGATCAACCATCAAACTTAATCCCCTAGCATCGGCAATTTCCATCAATTCCAAAACTTCTGCCCTGCTTGTTGCAAGCGGTTTCTCTACCATCACACTTTTGTTTTTGAGCAGTGCTTTTTTTGCCAAATCATAATGCGTATTAATAGGTGTAGCCAAAACAACCGCATCAATTTCTGGATTTTCAAAAATCTCATTTGCATCGTTGCAAAGATTAATTTTGGGATATAACTGATGAATTTTTTGCAATCTGTTATTGTCAAAATCGGCTACAGAATGAACTTCAGCGCCATTTACCGATTGAAAATTTCTTACCAAATTTGGACCCCAATAGCCCAAGCCAACAATTCCAACTTTTATCATAACTGAAATGCAAATTAAAAAGATTAATCCTGAATAAGTGAAGATTTCTTATGTTTGTAATGAATTTATGGCAAAAAAGACACAGAATACAGTTGAAATTAAAAATCCAACTGCAAAAAAGACAATTTCTTTGGGTTTCATTTCAGAAAGTCAGTCATTCAACACTGAATCAACTTCGAGCTACAATTACGTTTCAAATCTTTCAGGAGTTGAAATGCTGCATGACCTTAAAAATCAAATTTCTGATTGGTATTTAATTGCATTTAATCCAGCATGCTTAAAGGCAAACCAAACCAATAAGGCGCTATCATTAATCCCTCAAAACCCTAAAAATGGTAGTTATTGCGTTGCATCAACTTTCAAAAAGGGAAAAGCATTGAAAGATTTATTTTTAGGAAGCAATGCCCAACACGATTTGGCTTCGTTTGTTTTAATGGATGCTGAAACATTAAACAGGTTCATTGATCAAAATTACATTCCAAAAAGCCAAGCAGAATTGCCATATGCAGTTGAAAAAACCTGTTCTAAAGAATATGTGATTCAATTGGATGCAATAGACGCACCAAAAACAAGTTGGAAGGCCGATTTGAATTCCAAACATGCCAAAGTTGCAAATTACTATTTCAAATCTTTTACCAATATCTCAAAACTTGCTTTTGTTCTTGTTTCAATAATTGGGTTGTTTTTCTTGGTTGGAATGAGTAAAAAAGCCGGTGTTTCTGGTGATGAATTTACACAATATGAATATTCAAAATTAACAGCCAATTACTATTTAGATAAAATTGGACAGTCTATTCCTATTGATACCAATTTATTAAAAGGCCAAAAAATGAAGACGTTGGCATCTGTTTATCAAAACGAAGGTGTAAACACGGCAACGTTGGTTGACCCAGAAAAGTTAATGCACTTGTACGGATCTAGCTTTGATACCTTTACCACCATTTTGGCTCATTTCTTTGGTACCGATGATATCATGGGTTTCCGACATTTTTGGAACGCCATTTTTGGATTCTTTATTATTCTTTATGGTTCTTTAATTGTTCGCCGACTTACCAAAGGAAGTTGGTTTTGGGGCGCAGTTGCTTTCCTGATATTGATATTCACTCCCCGCCTATTTGGTGAATCGTTAAACAATCCAAAGGACGTTCCATTTGCTTTGGGTTATATCATGTCACTTTATTATGCCATTAAAGTGTTCTCAAATTTTCCGAATATAAGATGGTCTGGTATTTTGGGTTTAATCGTTGGAACTGCGTTGGGTATTAGTATTCGTATTGGGGGATTGCTATCAATTGCCATCTTCATTATGTATGCAGGTTTGAAATTCATTGAAAACATTGGACTTAGTAACTTCTTAAAATTAAAATGGGCGCAGTTCGGCAAATGGATTATTTGGCTGAGTGGTATTTCTTTGGGTAGTTACCTTTTGGGAGTTTATGTTTGGCCATATGGTTGGGATCAACCCTTTACAAATCCTTTCGTTGCATTGAAATCTTTCACAAACTATGCCGGTAGTATCCGTCAGCTTTTTGAGGGACGTATGTTCGATTCAGATGTATTACCTGCTTACTACTTAACAAAATACGTTTACATTACATTGCCTTTGGTGAGTTTGGTTGGATTCCTGATATTTTTAATTACTACAATCATCAAACGCAAAGAATTTACAACTGAAGAATTCTTAATTGTTTTTGCTGCAATTTTCCCAATTTTATATATTTACATCAATCATTCTCAAGTATATGGTGGTTTGCGTCAGGTATTGTTTACCATTCCATGTTTTGTAATGGTGGGTGTTTTGGGATATGCAAAATTGCAAAAAATGATAAAAATAAAATTGCCAATTTCTGCAATTTTAGCGATTCTTTTGACTGCATTACCTGCCAAATTCATTTTCGCGAACACTTCCCTATCCTATATTTACTTCAATGAAACTGTAGGTGGAACCAAGGGAGCTTATGGCAAATATGAAATGGATTATTATTTAGCTGGGTTGCGCCAAAGCACTGAATGGTTCTTAGAAAATGTTGCGAGAAAGAATCCCTCAAAAAAATACGAAGTATTGACTTATGGTATGGATCAGGTAAAATACTATTGCAGAAACGACAAGAATGTACATGTAGGTTTTACAAGATTTGACGACAGAGGTAGCAAGAAGTGGGATTATGCTATTTTCTATAATGCATATTTTGACAAAGACAGACTTGAATCTGGCGAATTCCCTCCAAAAGGAACAGTATTTTCGCCTATGGTTGACGGAAAACCAATGGGTTGTGTTATTGAAAGACTTTCATTGGATAATTTCGAAGGAATCAAAGCCATTGAGAAAGACACTAACTATCGTTATGGAATTGACAAATTACAGGCTTATTTGAAAATTGACCCTATTTCTAGCGAAACACAGTTTTATTTGGCTAATGGATACGCAAACCTAGGAATGCTCGATTCTGCCATTATTTGTTCAAAAAAGAGCATCGCATCTTATCCTGAATATAGCAAAGGATTGTTTTCATTGCATCAGTTTTATATGAACTTAAAGAAGTACGATGAAGCAATAAAAGTAATGGATCAATATTTGGATGCCCGTCCACAAGATGCCGAAGGGTATATCATGAAAGCACAATCTCAATTAATGAAGAAAGACAATTCTGTTATGACAACCATTAACAAAGCAGTTGAATTAAGTCCTCTGGATTCAAGATCTTATATGTTGGGTGCTCAGTATTATCAAAGTATCAATGACAAAGGCAATTTAGACAATTGGTATAAAGCAGCTATGTTACAACAAGCTAAAACCCAAGATGATCAACAAAACAGCATAACTGCCATCCGATTCATTTACGAAAGTATTACAGGAATGGGAGTTGAAGAATTTGACAAGAAATTCTTAAAAATGGAATAAAAAAAATTAACCTAGAAATTTGGCCAATTCTCCATGCTCAACAGCACAGAATTGGCCTTTTTCATTTAATGCAATTCTAGATGCTTCAACGTTCAAATCATGTTCGTAAAAGAAAATCCAATTTTCTTTTACTGCCAAATCATTAACCAATTGACGTTCATTCATCGTAACCAATGGTTGAATGTCGTAAGCCATTACATAATTGGCTGGAATATGCGCCGACGATGGATATAAATCTGCAGCGTACAATACTTTCATTCCGTTTTCGGTATGAATTAACGGTGCAATCATGCCAATCGTATGGCCGTTAAAAACCTTTATTTCTATACAACCTGCAAGGATTTCTCCTTCATTCAAAAAGTTTAGTTTTTGCGAAGTTTGTAGCAATTCAAAGTTCTCTTTTAAAAATGATGCTTTTTCTCTTGGATTTGGATTGTTTGCATGATTCCAATGTGCTTCGTTCAAATGATACGTTGCATTTGGAAACGTCAGCGCCAAAGATTCGTCGGCCAATCGCTCAATAGCGCCTCCACAGTGATCGAAATGCAGATGAGTCAACAAAACATCCGTAATATCTTCTTTGTTGAATCCTGCGGCCTTTAATGAGTTCAATAACGAGTGTTCACCGTTTAACCAGTAATGGCCAAAGAACTTTTCACT
>CANFVI010000137.1 GCA_947450405.1 Flavobacteriales bacterium | reverse complement strand
ACAATGCACAAACTGCTGCGATCGATAATAATATTTTTTTCATAGTTTATTTGATACAAAATTCACTCCACACAATTATCCCAATTTCAATTTCAAATCAACTTTTTGTTACCCTTTGCAATATTTAGGTAACACTAAATTAACGAATCGCGCAAATACCAAAGCGATGCACACACATAAATCATTCAAAAACAACAATATACAACAAAAAAAAGCCCAAGAATATAATTCTTGGGCTTTTAATAATTCGTTAATATTGTCTCTATTTAAAAATTGATTGAGTACCCAAAGTTAATAGTTCTACCATTTGTAAAGCTAATTAAAGTATTATCCCCGCCGTCTAAAACAGCTGTTTCATCATACTTTCCATTGTGATTCATATCTTGGTAAAAAACACTCTTTTGTGCCAATAAATCACCAAAAGTTATTCTTAACAAACCATTTTTTCCAATCTTCTTAGCCACCTGAATGTCTAGAATACTTCTTCCATATTCATATATGTCCAATCCAAATTTAGCAGCCGAAACAGGCAAACCAATGTATGCAATTCTTTGTCCAATTTTATTGAAACTTGCATTCACTTGCCATCCCTTTTTGTTTTCATAGAATATGCTTGTATTGACTACATAAGGACTTTGACCTTGCAACGTTCTAGATAAATTACCATCAAATGTTACTTTACTTTCAATTAATGCCAAATTCGCATATAAGGTAATATTCTTCAACCAGCTCCATCCCAAATACTTGATAAAGCTACCCATGTTTTTACGCATTTCAAGCTCAATACCGCGGTTAACCGCAACACTTTGGTTTTGATATGTAAAGGTTCTAATTTGAGTTTGAGTTGGATCTAAAGAGAACTCAATAGGATTTTTAATGTTTTTAGCAAAAACACCCATAGAGAACATGTCTTCTTTGTTTGAATATATTTCCCAACGCATGTCGTAGTTGTCAATGATAGCCCTGTTTAAATATTGAGAACCCAAAATTTCAGAGTTGATACTGAAATTATAAAAGGCAAATGGAGCCAATTCTCTTAATTCTGGTCTGTTTACAGTTTTGTAATAAGCCAAACGCAAATTGCTCTTACGTGTTAATGGAGCATTGATATTTACCGATGGCAAATAATCTTTTGTAAGTGCTGGATCAGCTAACGGACGACCCATTGTTGATAAAGCCTTGTTTTTCAATTGTTGTTTAAACTGCTCATACCTCACACCCCACGTAATTTTCATGTCGTAAGACTTACCTTCTTTCTTAAACATTGGCACAGTGTTTTCAAACATCAAATAAGCAGCTTGCAAAGAACTAAATGCTGTGTAATCATCCTTATCTCTTGTTTTTTCAATTAAAAACAATCCCTTTTCAGTGATTTTATTTTCAGCTAAATCAATTTCAGGTTCATTTAAAGAATAAATGGTTTTAGTCAATGGACCGTATATAAATTGACGGCTATCAAACACCCTGTCTCTGCGCTGTGTGTAAATACCAGTCTTCAACATGGTTCCAATTTTACCTGTTTTCAAACTTGTGTTATAATCAACAGATCCAGAATATGAAGTTTCATTCAAATTTGAAAAGAAACGTCCCGATCCATCTCTGAAAAATGGATTCACATTCAATTGACGTGTGCTAATGTCGTCTGATGTATAAGAATATTGTGCAATTCTAAAATCAGGAACTTCACGATTTGTTAAGCCATAATTCAAAACCCAATTAATTGACGATTGGTTTTTGCCAATTGAATGCGTACCAATTAATTGTGAACTATACAATTGATTTAAGTTGGTAAAATTAGAATATCCGTTCGTTGAAAGTTGATCATCATAACTTGCAACACCTTTACGAATAATGCTCGAAGCATCATAGGTTAAACTTATCAAGTTCTTGAAATCAATTTTATTCTTGTTATTTATTTTGAGGGAAAAATTAGCAATTCCACCATTTTGCACGTTTGTGGCAAACGTACTATCCTGGTAACTTCTGCTTAATCTATTGTCTGAAAAATCTCTAGTATCGACATTGCCATATGAGAATTTTTGGGTCATTGAATAATTCCAACTTACCATCATACCTGCACTCATTTTGCCAACTTTAAATGGAACACCCAACGTATAGCTTATTCTTGGAGAAGGCATTGCACTTAACGGAGCCATTTTCCAACTGTTATTGAATTTTTTGGTTTCAGCAACATTTACAACTGGATTCTCATAATCAACCTTCATTCTAGAATCTAAGGTTGGGATTTTATTACCCGCTGAAATCATTCCAAAATACTCTGAATTTCCAATCGCAAAAGTTCTTACTGGATTGCCCGTAGTAATAGAATTGTATTGAAATCCAATTGAAAAGTTCTGTGTCAATTTTTCAGGAATACTCTTTGTATTGATTTTAATAATCCCTCCGCCAAAATCACCAATCAAATCTGGTGATCCACTTTTAATAACTGTTACGTTATCTAATAATCCCGCTGGAATAATGTCAAACGAAAATGCTTTTCTATCACTCTCTGTACTTGGTAAGGGTGCACCGTTCAAATAACCTGCATTGTAACGATCAAACATACCACGCACATTGGCAAACTTACCTTCAGAAATGGTCAAACCTGTCATACGTTTGAATACGTCTGCAACTGTTCTGATTGTAGTTTTGCTAAATTCTTCAGCACCAATAGATTCTACAACTTGAACTGAGAATTTCTTTGTTTTAATAGCATCACCAACAGTAGCGCCAATTTGTTTTTTCTTAGATTTAATATCAACTTGGCCAATTCCTTCAACTTTAGTCATTACAAAAGAAATAAAAGCTGTTTTGCCTTCTTCTATATTAATAGTGTCAACTTGTGAATCGAAACCTGTATAATCCACAGTAACTACAATTTTACCTACTGCCAATTTTTTGTCAAACTTCCCTTCAACATCAGTCTGAACTGACTCTGAAATATTTGAAAACGAAATCTTTGCATCCACAACAGGTAATGCATTTTCATTTGTAACTTTTCCGATCAAATAACCAAATCCATTTTGAGCATATAATTGATTCATACCTAACAGAATGAAAACAATTGCAAATACGGCATTCTTATGTCTAAACATACCGCAAAAATCATATTTCAATATTACCCCAATGTTAATTGCACTTTAAGTTACGATAATGATTTCTTAATCTTTGTTAAATTATTTCTGTAACCTAATAAGTTTTGGCACGTCTTTTGGATATAGCAAAACAAGAAAGGAGAAATCTTTATGAAAAACTTAATTTTACTCGGAATTGCAGTGGCTCTTTTTAGCCAAGCAGAAGCACAACATTTTGGAAACCATCATAGAGGGAACCATCACAACCGAAATAATGTTGTAGTTGTTCAACCTCGTTCTCCAATTCAATTAAATGTAAATCTTGGATTTCCAGTCAGACATAGAAGAAATCCAGTTGTTGTTTACAGTCCTAATAACTACTATTCTCCTAATAATTATTATCACAACCAAGGTTGCAATCAGCCCAACAACGTAAATTATGTGAACAATGCTTCCATGATGCAGCAAAATCAGTATCAAGATTTGATCTTACAAATTAGAAATTCAAATTTCGAATCTGATAAATTCAGCGTTGCAAAACAAGCCATTCGCAGCAATTATATGTCGGCTGATCAAATTGGTGGCATCATGATGGAATTTTCATACGAAAGTAGCAAAGTAGACTTTGCGAAATTCGCATATCCATATTGCATAGACCAGCAAAATTACTATCAAGTAAATAGTGCTTTTGCCTATTCTAGCAGCATTCAGGAAATGGAAAGATTCTTGAAATAAACAAATAGATTTTTTGTTATTCCATATAGGTTAGTTAGTATGTACTAAAAAGCAACGCCAATTGGCGTTGCTTTTAGTTTTACTTCTTTGGTGATTTTTTATACGCTTTAATTTTTGCAACGGAAATACTCGGAGATTTAAAACCCAATTTGAGTAATCCGTTTTGAATATCGTTATTCGACATAAACAAAGCCCAAAATAAACCACTGCGATAATTTTCCATCATCACCACTGCAGGTCCTTGGTCAATAGCCAAATAATGAGGTTTCATCCAATTGTCTTGCTCAGAAAACGCATCATAAAATCCGTATTGACCCAATAATTCAGGTTTGTTCTTCACCCAATTTACCATCGCTTTGGTTGAAGGAATGGGGGTGTATGGGTAACTCGACATTGCCGCCGTCGGAGAAATCACTCCAACATCATTCACACTATCAGGCGCATGCGCTGCATAAAACTTCACCGAGTAACTTGCAGTAAGTCCCCACGAACTATCTCCATAGCCTTTGTATTTCATAGGATTATTGACGCACCACAAATAATTAATCATTGAAAGGCCCATATTCTCCCTTCCATAATTGCTGCAATATTTGTCGGCTAATCCCATAGGATTAAGTCCCAAATAAGAATAATGCGACCAAAACAATGGTCCTCCATTTGGAGTATTGCCTTGGTAACGAAGATCCAATTGAATTTTGTTATAATTTATAGGCTTTTTGGCTTTGATTTTACCAGACTCGGCCCATCCATTGTGATACACCTTTGCCGAAATTGGATGTGTGGGTGAGCTAGCAGCCAAAACATACATAATCAAACATTCGTTGTAGCCACGCACTTTGAAATTCATTTGCCATCCGTATGAGGGACTCCAATGCCAATACAAAACATCTTCGCCACGGGTGTACCAATCGAATTCCATTTCCCTCCAAAATTGATCGATTTT
>CANFVI010000136.1 GCA_947450405.1 Flavobacteriales bacterium | reverse complement strand
CCGCATCGAAGCGACGATTCATACTTTCAAGCGGATTGTACCTTGGTGATCCGCCGTTCATTGGTGCTGACATATTCTGTACAAAATCTTTAGTGATTTGAATGGCAAAATTAGATGATAGTTTTGGGGTAAAAAATATTTTTTACCACGAATACAAAATAATGGACAGTAGTTAGCGCTTACCAAACCACTTTAATATAACTAATCTTTTAATTATCAACATATTAAACCCTAACTGTAGACGGCTTTTAAATAACCAATTTATAGAAATTAAATTCAAAACAAGCAATACCAACAAGGCAATATTCATACTTATGACCACCGAAATCAAGCCCAAGCCAAGTTCATTCCCAATGAAAAATGTTACGACCAAAGCCAAAAATGCCAGAAAATGATTCTTAAACAATGTTTTAAATCGATTCATTCCATGTAAGTAATTTCCAATTGCGGTAGACGTTGCAGAAAATATAATTCCCGGAACCAACCAAATAAATTCCGTTTTTAACATGGCAAAATTTTCTCCAAAAACCATGGTAAAAAAACCATTAGGAACAGCAAACACACACAAACAAATTAGCATTGTACCCAATAATGAAAAATCTATGTATCTACGAATGAGTCTTTCATGAAAAACTTTACTTGAATTCCTAAGCACCCTTGAGTGAATCACAGTGCCAAAACTTCCAGAAAATATCCAAACGGTATCGGCAATTAGTAAGGCATTTGCAAATACCCCAGCGTCCGAATCCCCCAAGAAATAGGCAATGAACCACAGTGGCGATTTCATTACCAAAAACAGCATAAAATGTCCCAACTGCGCCCATAGTCCCTCAAAGAAAACACCCTGAGGAGGCAACAAAATTGGGAAAGCCAATTTCCACATGCTTTTGGTTTTAAACATTGAAAAACATAGTATTCCAAATGTTACAGTAGCCAAAACCTCAAGCATAGATTGTATGTTTAAAGAAACCACATCCTGCGCTGGAATTAAAAATGCCACAAACAAAAGCGACAATAATTTCAATCCCTCAAGGGCCACCTGCAACTTATTTCTTCTTCCAATCCATCCCTGACTTTGATAAATATTGTATTGAATATTCAACCATGCCAACGACAATCCTTGAACCAACAACGGAATCAACAATGCCCATGAAATATGAAATATAAAATGAAGTATAGTTCCTGAAATACCCAATACGCTAAATGAAAATAATGCTACCCACGGTAAAATTTGAGCAGGACTGTATTTCACTAACCAGTTTGCCATGGCACTTCCGGCAAATAGCTCACCAACCATCAAAGACACCTGCAAATAAAGCAAAAGAATACTCATTTGTCCCCTTCCCGAAGCCCCCAAATAACGCGAATAAACCACAACCACCCCAAAGGATATAGCAGCTTTGGCAATTTGCCAACCGTAGGTTTTTAAAGGACTATTTTCGCTCATTGTCTAAAGCCAATTTAAAATAACCCAACGATGCGATTCTAAAATAATGCTGTAAATCTTTATGATTTAATGCAGTAAAATTCTGCAATAGTTTATTTCTATAATCGCGTTGTATAAATCCATCCAAACCTTCATACATCAAGGCATCTTTCCATGCCTGTCCATGCTTTTGGGTCAACCAAGTTTCAGGTACAGAAAATCCTTTTTTATCGGTTCTGGCGTATAAATTAGGAGGCAAGAGGTCTTTAAAAGCATTTCTTAAAATCCCTTTTGGCAACCCACCTTCCATCAATTCATTTAATTTAAAATTCCCTAAATATTTTTGAGGGATATGCAAATCGTCGGCAAATGGGTTTCTGCTTTCCAACTGAAAAGCCATGCCATTGCGGTCTTCCCAAGCCAACATTTGATGCAATTTTCCGTAAAATTGAGGTCCTTGCAATGATCCATAATAATCGCCCAACATCATCTCTTCTACCCCATTCAATTTCGGGTGAAGCATGATTAAGGGTTCTTCCCATAAATTGGCAGTGACTTTATTTCCCCAAACGGACTTTTCAATCTTCTGTTTTTGAGAATCCGAAAGGGCATTTCTCAACTTCCTTTTCAAGAAGAATTTCAATGCTTCCTTGTAAGTTATTGGCCAATTATTTTGATATTTCGATAAGTGTTTTCTTTCACTAAAAAGTGATTGAATAAAGTAATCGGGATAGCCCCCAAACAATTCGTCGGCTCCTTGCCCATTGAACAAAACGGTTACTCCAGTTTGACGAACCCTTTCGCACAAAGCAAAGTGAGCCAAATTATTCCAAGCTACTGGGGCTCGATTTGTATATGAAATCATTTTTGGCAGCAATTCTGAATCAAATGATTCAACCAAAATTTCATGGTGATTGCCCCCATTTTTTGCTACCACCATTTTCTGCCAATCAGACTCATTGCCAGCTAAATTATTCGATGCTACAGAAAACAAATCCAATTCAGCCTCATTGCCTAATAAATGTCGGGCAATGCCAACTAAAACTGCGCTATCTATTCCACCACTTACTGCAAATCCCAAACGAACATCACTCCTGAGCCTGATTTTCATAGATTCAAATAGCATTTCTCTGAGAGAAACGTTGTTTTGAATGATATTCCTTTCAGGGAAATACCATTGAGAAATTTTGAATTCACGGCTGGTTGGAACCCATTTTATCAGATGCCCCGCGGTTAATGTTTGAATATTTTCAAACCAAGGATAAACATCTGTCATGCCTTGTTTCAAGTGGGCAAAAACAGCTTTGTGATTGAGTTCGTTTTGACCTAAAATAAATCTCAAGGGCTGCTCTTCGCTTGCAAACGCAAATATTTCATTGGTTTTTGCAAAGAACAAAGGCTTCACACCTGTTCTGTCGCGAACAACGGTATAGGAATTTTCTAAACTGTCGTAAATGCAAAACGCAAAAAAACCATCTAACAACTTTAAACATTGCTCTTGTTTTATGGCCCAAAGTTGAACCAAGATTTCAGAGTCGGTGTTACTATTATTGGTTAATCCAAACTGTGATTGCAATTCGCGGTAATTAAAAATTTCACCGTTATACGTCATCCAATACCTACCAGAAGGGTCGCAGATTGGTTGATGACCAAGATCCCCCAACCCAATAATAGACAAACGCTTGTGCATCAAAACTCCATTGATGCTTGAAGACAAAGATTCAGCAAATTGCTTTTTGGGAAGATACGGAACACTTTCCGAAGGGTAAACATTTTGTCCTACCGGAATTGGCGTTGCCTTGTTTGAAAGCAGCAGATATCCTTCATCATCGGGACCTCTATGTGCCAATCCAGTGCCCAATATTTGGGCATTTCTCAACCAAAATTCAGCAGATTGTGCAACAGTAGACGATATTCCCCCAATGCCACACATCAGCTAATTGACAAGTACAATTGGTTTAACTTATCAGAAATAGATGAAGCACTGTATTTTGATTGGGCTGCAATTTCAATATTTTGATATTTGCCACTGAGCACATTCTGCTTCATTATTTTCATTGACTGATATAACGTTTCAATATTGCGATTGTTGTATGCAGACCATGTTTTTTCATCGACATCTATATCAAACAAAATACCGTTGGAATTATCAATCATGTCTGAAATACCACCCACATTCGAAGTAACTACTGCCAATCCTGTACAAAGTGCCTCAGCAATTACGCACGGTGCATTTTCAGAAGATGAAGCCATAACAAGGCAATGGCTTTGTTTAAATATTTCATTGATTGTTGAGGGACTTTCTTTTTCGTGGATTTTCCAAACAAACTGATTTTCTGTTTGTGAATGAGGCAACTGTGAAGAAAATTGGTTTTGATAAAATTCCTTTGCTAATTCATCGGCGCCTACAAATTCAATACTTATTGCATCATCTTCAGCATATAGTTTTGAAAATGCTGCAAAAATAAGCGCTATGTTTTTTCTATTTTCAAAGTTTGAAACATGCACAAAATTGAATTTTTCGTATTTCGATTTTTTTGTAGGTATAAAAAAATCTGATGGAACTAAGTTAGGAAATTCAACAACGGGAATGGTTTTACCCAATAAACTTTGCATTTCTGTATGCAATGGCAAACTCACCTGTGCCGCATAATTTGTATGTTTCCAGGTTTGTTTCATTGAAAATTGAAACCACCAGTTTCTGGTTAAAAAATGATCGGGAACGGGACTATTATAAATTGCCCAATGCTCGGTGAGCACCATTTTTTTGATTTTCAACTTTCGTTTTATCCAAGTAGCCAAAATTCCGCATTTATCTGGTGCATGAACATGAAGGATATCAAAAACATTGTTCCCTTTAACCTGTTTTAACAATTGAACATAAAACCAGCTGTAGTAGATGAACAAATTGAGCGGTTTTAAAAAGCGCGACTGAAATTGGGGTATTGGAATCCAAATTATTTCAAAAGGATAATTTTCTGTTTCCGGCATGTTCTTCTCTTGCCCAATAAAATAGGTAGCACCATGAACCAAGGCAATATCAATTTTGGAACTGCAGGCAAGTGCATGTCTATAAATAAAATTGCCGGCATAGGGATTGGCTTTTGATGGAAACCAACCTGCAATCCAAAGGGCCGACAGTTTTTTCTGCATAGCAACAAAAGTAAGGGAGTAAAAACGTACTGCAAAAGAGTTTTAAAATAATTCAACATTTTTGAGTTGATAATTGAAAAAAAACTCATTATCTTTGCAGCCGTTTAAATGGCGGTCTTAGCTCAGTTGGTTAGAGTGCTAGTTTGTGGTGCTGGAAGTCGCCGGTTCGAGCCCGGTAGGCCGCCCCAATTAAACCAAAAAACCCAGATTCATCTGGGTTTT
>CANFVI010000135.1 GCA_947450405.1 Flavobacteriales bacterium | reverse complement strand
TTTTGTAGTTTTAGATTGTCTTGGTGCTTGCTCTTCAACCTTGCAAACACCAATGTTTAATCCTTTGCTGTACCTCATTTGAGTAATTGAAACACTACCGCATGATGAGATAAAAATGGCAATTGCCAAATAGTTTAATAAATGTATTTTTAACTTCATATTGCAACATTACAAACTATCTTACAATTGTAAATTGTAAATTACAAGTGACAGTTGTATTTTTTAATATAAACTTGCTAAATGAAAAATAAAACAAACAAATCTATTTTAATTTTAGTTGTAATTTTCTCAACTAATCTTGCATTTTCACAATCATTTAAAACCAACAACAACTATTTGTCGTTGGGTTATGGGATAGGTTGGACTTACAAAGCGGTGATGAAAATTTACGAAAGTGAAGCAAATTATAAATCTAGCTCATTTGGGCCCATCGTAATGAATTATGAACGAGCAATAAACGACCATTTTGGAATTGGCTTTAATATTTCAAACGCAAGTAATTCTTTCCAATGGGAAGACAATGTATTCAATGGCATTTCATATGAAAACTACAAATATAAAATCAAATTGAGTACATTCCAATTTTTAGGTAAGGGTTATTACCACTTTACTTCTAAGAATGAAAAATTGGATCCATATGTTAGTTTAGGTATGGGATACAGGAAATACAGTTGGAAAATGGAATCGTCAGACGCTACTTGGAACTATAATTTATCATTCGGCGGCCCCTTTGGATATAGCTTATTATTAGGCACAAGATATATGATCAATAAAAATGTGGGATTATATGCGGAAGCTGGTTTTGGCACAGCTGCTATAAGTGGAGGTATCGTAACGAAATTTTAATTAAAAGCCTACCCAAACCATTCTAAAAACATAAACTTCTATAAAAGACCAAACATTTAAATAATAAATCCATGAATAAAAATCTAATCTTAACGCTTTTATTTGTATTTAGTATAATTGACACAAAAGCACAAAATGGCATTGTCTTATTAACTGAAAAGTTTACGATTTCTGCCCCCTTTACCTCTGTAGTAATTGTATCTTATGCCGATGGAACTTCTACTTCAACCAATATTACACCGGAGGCAACCAATATTGTCCAACATGACATAGACTTAACCAAAATAATCAACACTATAACAAGCAAAGGTTATAAACTAATAACAGCGCCCGAAGGTTGGGGATTTGCGGGATATTCATCTACAGCAATGCTAAGAAGAATGTTCTTTGGAATTCCTTGAACTACCGTTGTTAAAGATTTAACACCATTAGATACCAATAAATTAAATTTCACACTGTATCCAAATCCAAGTAATTCTACAATTAATATTAATTTGACATCTAATTTTAATATTAAGCCAACAAAAATTTACATAATAAATAGCTTCGGTTTAATTGTATCAAAAATTGATGCTGTAAAAATTGACAATATGAACAAAATTGATATTTCAAATTTAGCTCAGGGCACATATTTCATAAGAATTTGTACAGCAGAAAACTACTCAATTGAAAAATACTTTGTGAAAATAAACTAATATAAATCAACTAATATATCTGATAATTACGTTAAAATTGAGTCTGAAATTATTGAAGGCCAAAATCCTCCATATTTTTATAATTTCATTAGTCACGCAAAGTCATAGTATAATCAATAAAACAATAATGTAAATTCGAATATTATTACAAAATAAAAATGGAAAAACTAAAATTAGACACCGGTTTAAAAAAGATCTTAGCAATTGAAATTATTTTAGCTTTAGGGCTTTCAATTTTTCTTTTATCAAAGGAAGTTATTAACGTTAATAACAAAGTAAAAAATGAGATCGGTAAATACAAAGACATTCAAATACCAATAATAAAGAATGTAACACTAGATAGCAGAAGCTTTAATGGTATTCGTGGCTACCAGGAAGCTCAAGAAAAAGCCGATTATGAGATAATCGGATATGAATTATATCTTTTAAACACTGAAACTGGGGAGATAAAATCAACAAACAAGCAGAATTAATCATCAAAAATAACAATCAAAAATGAAATCAAAAATAATCATACTTTTAGTAGTAAGCGCTATATTTTCAAGTTTTACAGCACAAAATTGCAAATACAAAATCAATGAAATAGACAAGTTTACAAATAAATATACAAAATTAACATATCCAGAAAGGGTTATTCATACATTTGGAGTAAACGGTTTATTTAGCGTTAAAAAAATCGACTCTTCTTATTTCTTTATTTTTGACTATTACCTAAGCAGTTATTCAAACTTTGAACCTTATAGCGTAAAAAAACAAGCGCAATTAATATTTCTTTTGGAAAGCGGGGAGACAATAACAATCAATTCTGCCGATGACATCAATGGCACAAAAAAAACAGCTATTGGATTACCTCCTGTATATTCTTGTTATTTGACAAATGTCAGTTATCCTGTAACAAAAAATAAAATTGATATGTTATTAAAATCAAAAGTGAAGTCAATAAGGTTTTACAAAACTGAAAGTAATGGCAAGGAAGACTATACTGACAATGAAATTAAAGAGAAGAATCAAGATGACATTCAGAATCTAATTAAGTGTGTAATTTAAAGCAAATGCATGGAAATTGAATAAATTGGATTAGTTAAAACTCACTTTTATTAGGTTCATTAGATCCCCTATTCTATTAATGAAAATACATGCTTGTATGATTGTGCAATTATGCTTTTATTTTTATGTTGCACAATTGTGCAGGGATATGTCAATGACATTCGTATTGATATGTTTAGCTGGCTTTTATAAACAGTTTATTTTGAATAGTAAATCCAATTTGCTGAACAATTTTTAAAATCTATATTTGCTTGAAAATAAGTCTGAGTTACAAACTCTTTATTTTTCTCATCAAATACCATGAATTCCCAATTTCAAATAAATGACCCTTCTATTGAATCACAATGGAGAGCAATCATTTTGTTTGGCAAAAATTCTGCGACCTATAAATTTGCCTTTGCAAAAGCATTATTGGAGTTAATTGACCATCAGAAGACCAAGATATCATTGGAAGAATTGTCTATTCCATTTGCAAATTCAATTGTTGAACATTTAAAGAAAACGGACAAACAAGGCAATGCAACTTCGAGCAAATTTCTTGATGGATGTAGAAACTTTATTAAGGGAGAAATCACCGAAGATAATCTATTCCATTTGACCGAAAAATATGGATTCGTAAATGTTATAGATGCCTTTCAAAATGTAAACGGTGGAACAATTCCAAAGTTGTTTTATGAAAAAGATTTTGCCTTAGGCAAAAAGGAAATTGTTATCACTGATAACCTTTTGGAGATTAAAGAAAAATTTCAATTTCGGAATCTTGAACAAGAAGTAGAAGCGAGATGGAGCCTGGTTGAAACCGCGTGGAATTTAAAGATTAATCCCAATCTACTGGAAGTGAAATACGATGAAAACAATTCTTTGTTTTTCATTGAAGAGAGCGACCTCATGAAACGCATTGACATCACCTCTGTGCGCGATGCCTTAAGTGGTTACCAAAAAGGAAAATGTTTTTATTCATTTCAAGACATCTCAATTACCAAAAACGATGGCAACGTATGTGCAGTTGATCATTTCTTGCCACACATCAACAAAGCTGCTCATGCCAAAGCAGAAGTGAATATTAATGGTGTCTGGAACCTCGTATTGGCCGACAGCAAAGTGAATGCACAAAAAAGTGCTAAAATTCCTGAAGAGCGATATTTAAAAAGATTATTTAAAAGAAATGAATTCTACATTGAAAGCAAACATCCTCTAGCAGAAACGATCATTAAGCAAACAGGATCTACCAAAGAAATTAGAAGGAAATTCCTAGAAGCTCAATATAATATAGCAAAGAGTCAATCCATCCAACCTTGGAAACCAGAGATAGAACATAAAGACATATTTTAATGAAAGACTTTACCGAAATACCCACTGACAGAATCATACACCAAGGCGAACACTTCTTTATTATTAAAGATGCATTCCCGGTGTCTCCTGGTCATTTACTTATTATTAGCAATGTAGTTAGAACCGATTATTTCGAACTAACAGAAATTGAAAAACAAGAATTAAATACCTGTATTCAATTTGCCAAAGAAATAATTGAAAAAGAACACAAGCCTGATGGTTATAATATCGGCATGAATTGCGGCTTAGCTGCAGGACAAACAGTATTTCATTTTCATTGCCATTTAATTCCCCGCTATACCGGCGACATGGAAAATCCAAGGGGCGGTGTGAGACATTGTATTGAGGGGAAGGGGAATTATTAGCAGAAAGAAAAGTTTTCGTTTTAATCGAAACTGATATAATAAAAAACAAGAACCGCGATTCTTGAAAACACGACTGTCTTGTCCTAAAATAGGTTTACACAAAGAAGTGTAAATATGAACAAGAATATAATACCCAAACCCGTTGGTTATTTTACCGACAAAGAGAAGCATGAAGTTATTAAAGATTATTTATCCAGTGGATTAAGTAAGGAATTAATTTGGAGGAAGTACACTGGCAAATCAGACCATGGCAGGTTGTTAAGATGGATGCGAGATTTAGGTTATGAGGAACAACAAAAGCCAATAAGTCGTAATTTCGCAGTAACGACCTCGAAAATGTCAAAAAAGAAAACTCAATCACATCCGCTAGATCAGGACTTTGAGACGCTTCAGCTAAAGAAACGCATTTTAGAATTAGAATCACAACTTAAGGATGCAGAGCTCAAAGCAATTGCATTCTCTACCATGGTTGATATTGCTGAAAAGGAGTTCAAAATTCCAATTCGAAAAAAGTACAATACCAAACCATAGA
>CANFVI010000134.1 GCA_947450405.1 Flavobacteriales bacterium | reverse complement strand
TATAAAATTCCAATATATAATTGGAATTTATTTGAAAATTATGTACTTTTGCAGTTCGTTTTAATGAAAATGTCCTTTGATATTGAATATTTAGCCGTAGAGTTTGTAAAGCTACAAGATGGCAAACATCAATTCGATTATCAATTGGACAAAACGTTCTTTGAGCATTTTGACAATCATGATATTCAAGAAGCCGATTTAAAGGTTGAATTGGATATTGAACGTAATGGCAATTTAATGATAGCAGATATTTTTACATCTGGTATTATTTCTGATAGCTGTGATCGATGTTTGTCGAAAATTGGTTTACCTATAGAGGCTGAATTTAAAATAATTTATCATTTGAATTCAAATCATGTGAATAGTGAGAATGAAATCATTGATTTGTCAACAGATGTAATTTATCTAAATCCAGTGGAATTTAAAGTGAACATAGCCCAAGCTGTTTATGAATCTTCATTAATGGCTTTACCTATGATTAAAAATTGTGATGACCTAGAAGTTAAACCATGTGACCAAGAAATGTTAAAAAAATTAGAACATATAAATCAAGGTGAAGCGCAAGTTGATCCAAGATGGGAAAAATTAAAAACAATAATTAAAAAATAAAGAGAAAATAGATTATGGCACATCCTAAACGAAAAATATCGAAAACACGCCGCGACAAACGTCGTACACATGACAAATTAGAAGTTCGTCCAATGATTGCAGATCCTGTAACTGGAGACGTTTCTTTGTATCATCGTGTTAACCTTCTTACCGGTACTTACCGTGGAGTGAAGGTTATGAAGGGCCGTAACGACGCATAATAATGAGAATCGGTATTGACGCAATGGGCGGTGATTACGCCCCATTAGAAGCAATTAAAGGTGCAGTTCTTGCGAAAGCAGAATTTCCATCTGTTGAACTAGTGATGTTTGGCGTTCAATCTGATATCGAAAATATCGCCAATCAAGAAAATTTAGATTTATCTGGAATTACTATTGTTCACTGTTCTCAAGTAATTGAAATGAGTGAACATCCTGTTAAAGCTTTAGCAGGAAAGCGTGATTCTAGTATTTCTGTTGGATTTGAATATTTGGCCGATAAAAAAATTGATTCCTTCTTTAGCGCAGGTAATACGGGAGCTATGTTGGTAGGGTCAATTCAAATTTTAAAACCTATTGAGGGTGTTGATCGCCCTTGTTTAACTTCTGCAATTCCACGCCCTAGTGGAAAAGCAGGAGTTTTACTAGATGTAGGAGCAAATGCAGATTGTAAACCAGAACATTTACAACAATTTGCTATTTTAGGTTCCTTGTATGCGCAAGCAGTAAAGAAAATCGATAACCCATCTGTTGGATTACTTAATATTGGTGAAGAAGATGAAAAAGGAAGTATCCTTTCTCGTGCTTCCAATCAATTATTAAGAAATACGCCTGAAATTAACTTTTTTGGAAATATAGAGGGTCGTGATATTTTTAGTGACGAAACGGATGTTATTGTTTGTGATGGTTTCTCTGGTAACATAGTTATCAAATTAGTTGAAGGATTTTATTATCAACTAATGAAACGCGGTGTACAAGACGAATTCTTAAATCAGTTCAATTTTAAACATCATGGTGGAGGCCTTGTTTTAGGCGTTAAAGCTCCAGTTTTGGTGGGACATGGAATTTCAAAAGCGGATACCTTTTTGAAAATGGTAGAAGTTTGTAAAAATTCTGTGGAATCTAACTTCTGTGCTCGTGTTGAATCTGCTTTCCAAAAAATTGCGAATCAACAGAACACATCAAACTAAAAATGAAAATAAACGCTGCGATTACTGCTGTTGGGGGATATGTTCCTGAAACTGTCCTTACAAATTTCGATTTAGAAAAAATGATCGATACTACCGATGAATGGATTAGAACCAGAACCGGTATTGAAGAAAGACATATTTTAAGAGAAGAAGGTAAAGCAACGAGTGATTTGGCTGTTGCCGCTATTCTTCCTATGCTTGCAAAAAAAGGCATAGATCCCTTAGAAATTGATGTGATTATTTGTGGTACTGTTACAGGTGATTATATTTTTCCTGCTACTGCAAATGTTATAGCCGATAAAATTGGAGCTAAAAATGCTTGGGGATTTGATGTTTCTGCAGCTTGCTCTGGTTTTCTTTTTAGTTTAGAAACAGCTTCTAAATTTATCGCGTCTGGTGTTTACAAGAAAATTATTGTTGTAGGTGCAGACAAAATGAGCGCAATTATTGATTATACCGACAGAAATACCTGTATTATCTTTGGAGATGGTGCTGGTTGTGTTTTGATGGAACCGAATACTGAAGGATATGGAATACAAGATTCTATACTTCGTGTGGATGGTAGTGGCCGTCAATTTTTAATACAACCTGCCGGAGGTTCAATGAATCCGCCAACCCATGAAACTGTAGATAAAAAAATGCACTATGTGTACCAAGAAGGTAAAACTGTTTTCAAATTTGCAGTGACCAACATGGCCGATGTAAGTTATGAAATCATGGAACGTAATAATCTAACAAGTGATGATGTTGATTGGTTAGTTCCACATCAAGCCAATTTACGCATTATTGACGCCACCGCTGAAAGAATGGGTCTTGATAAATCGAAAGTACTTGTAAATATTCAGAAATACGGAAATACCACATCTGGAACTTTGCCATTGTGTATGTACGATTTTGAAAAACAATTCAAAAAGGGTGATAATTTAATCTTAAGCACTTTTGGAGGTGGTTTCACTTGGGGAAGTATTTATTTGAAATGGGCTTACGATCCAGAACAATAAACTACCTTATAAAATAAACATATTTAAAAAGCTTCAATTTCTTGAAGCTTTTATTTTTTCTGCATCAAACATCCATAAATGATGTCTGAGTCAAATTCTGATCCTCCAAAATATGCTTCAAAAACAATTTGGTATTTGTTTTTATTGGCAAATGATTTGCTGTTGATTTCGTTTTCTTTAGAAAACACAGAGCATGTCATGTAGAATATGTACCCATTTTGCATTACGAAGTCATTTAAGCGATTCAATATGCTTTCTTGTATTCGTGAGTATGCTGTAATTTTATCGGGGGTAAAAAAGGCTAAATTCTCTGGATTTCTTCTCCACGTGCCACTTCCTGTGCATGGAGCATCGGCAATAATGAGTTTTTGATTGTAAAAACCGTTGTTTAAGTCAGTTAAATCTTTTAACAAATCTATTTCCTGGGTTTGAGGGATTTTTAATCCCAATGTTTTAAATCGCAGTTTTAGGTTTTCTAATATAGATTGGCGCATGTCACTACAAAACAATTTTGTATTTGGCGATTTCAACATTAAATCAATACTTTTCCCACCTGCACCTGAACAACAATCCCAAACCAAATCTAATGGGGCGTTTTCTGACAATTTTTCCATGGCCAATTGACTAGATAAATCTTGAATATAACCGTAACCGTTTTCCAGGAAATATGTCAAATCAACTTGCGCTTGAAATTTATATACCATGTTAAAAACCAACTCGGTTTTTATATTTAAAGCTTCAATTTCTTTGATGAATTGTTTTTCAAAAGAATCTAATACCCTGAAAAATACAGGCGCTTCATGAATAAATGTTTGGTTTAATTCATTTTGATTGATTGCATTTGAAATATAAGGTGCAACCTTTTCATAGGCCTTAGACTGAATTTGCGAAGATTGAATTTCACCCGAAATAAGGTCAAATAAAAATTGGAGTTTACTTTCCAATGGCAGTGATTCCAATACATCAAAATAACGCCAGTAAGTGTAACAAATATTCCTGTAATTCTTTCTGTCTTTGCTTCCCCAGTTTTTATTTTGCTTAAAAATGCCTTTTAAATACAAATGAAATGGTTCAACACCCTGATATTGTGATACAATATTTAAAGCATTACTTATTTGAACGTGAAGGAATTTCAATTGGTAAATAATTTTTGATCGTGATTTCCCAATGAAATTAATCGAACTCCAATATTATAAAAACGTTTGCCAATTCTGTAGGGTCGAATTGTATTGATGAAGCCAACACTGTTTGAGTTTGGTAATGTAGGTAAAAATGAATTCCCACCAAACATGAGGCCATATCCAAGAAATAAGATTTGATCATATCCCTGATATGCAAATCGGCTAGGCTCACCATAGTTTTTCTCAACATACAATCTGGTATATTCAGCCGTGCTGCTATCGGCTTGGTTTAAAAAATTAATAGCAGGATAAATGATTTTATCTTCGCTCGCATCTTGAGAAAGGCTTAAGTTTTCGTACCAGCTAAAATGACCAACTATGTATGTTGAATTTCTGTTGATTGCATTTTTTTTGTCGCTCACTTTGCCCGTTGCATATTTCACCAATTGAATTTTGGCAGTTTGATTGCTAAAAGTGTTAATGCAAATTACACTGTCTTTCATTGGCAATGGGGGAGTAAAAGTGGTGCCAGAAAATTGGTGGATACTAATTTTTCTTGATTTTGATAAACTCTGCAACACAAATTTTAAAGTACTTGCATCTTTTTTAGATTGTGAAGAACCGTCGGTGATCAAACAATATTTGTGAAATTTGAATTGATCAGATAAGGCATAACCCAAACCTCTCATTCTTAATGAATCAGGAGAAAAAAAGTTTAAATTAAACTGCGAATTTGGTAAATTCAATGATTTTAATGGAGAAACCCAAGTAGTGCCCGCATTTTTTAGGCGTTTTGAAATTTGGTTTACATATTTTTGGCTAATTGGGCCAATCAATAAATCTAAACCTTGAAATTCTGTGCTTTTAAAAAGTTTCTCTAATTCTAGTGAGTCTTTATTCAAGTCCCAAACCTGAACTGTAGATTTAAATCCTTCTTTTTCTAACTGATTCAAAGCCAATTTTGCACCTTGGTAAT
>CANFVI010000133.1 GCA_947450405.1 Flavobacteriales bacterium | reverse complement strand
TGATAACCCCATACATTTCATTTTTCGGTGCAACAAATGAACGTTTGGTTGCCGTGTCAATAATGATGTTGTTTTTAGAACAATTGATCCACTGATACGTTGCATTTAATGTTCTTGCCGTTAATAAAGAACCATCGTGAATGACATATTTATCAATGTTGATGATATTGATATTTCTCGTTACAATACTATCACATCCAGTTGATTTCGCCATCAAGGTGTCATTATAAGTTCCACTTGCATTAATCACAATTGGCTTCGCTTTCATAATGAAATAGCGGCAACTGCTTTCATTTACTGTATCTCTTTTTGCGTTGTTAATGGTTAAATTAATGGTTACAATACTATCACAAAATGCATAATTCCTGAGGGTATCATAATAAACTCCAGACTTTGTCCAAGTTTTCTTTTTATTCCAATTTTTGTATTTATAACACGCAGTTACATCAATGGTTTTTTTAGCAGATAGGTTTTTAAAGGTGATTTTTATGATACTGTCGCAACCCGCTGCATTCATTATCGTGTCGTAAAAAGTAGCACTTTGTGTTACTGTGTATTTGCCACTTGGAGATGTGTAAGATTTACAACCTTTGGCAAACAAGGTGCCATTTGTTGGCGTCAAAATAGTAACAAACATAGTAATCAAACTATCACAACCCCTGTAATCAGGTATTGTATCATGGTAAACACCTGAGGTTGTGAAGGTGTATTTTTTCGAGGGACTTGTATACGAATAACACTGACTCACGGTAATGGTATCGGGTTTTCCACCAATTTTAAGGTTTACGGTAATCATACTATCGCAACCCACCCAGTTTTTGATATAGTCCACATATTTTCCGGTTTTTGTCCAAGTATATGCTTTACTAGGACTAACATAAGATCTACAAGCCCAAACATTGATGGTTTTGGTTGATCGTTTTTTGATTGTTAGTACAGTTTTGATTGCGCTATCACAACCAAATGAAGTTGGAATAGTGTCGTAGTATGTGCCTGAAGCAGTTAGTTTTTTGCCGGTAGGTCCATAGTAATAATCACATTGGGTTGTAGTATTCACAAATGTATTCAAACTTCTTGTTAATGTTTTTCCGTTTACCCAGTTTGAACCAGTTCCTGACATTAAGAAATTCAAAGTTGTGCCTGTATTATTATATCCAGACCAATCAGAAAGTTTATTTACGGTATTGGTTCCATTTGCAACTCCGTGGTTGAATTTATAATAAGCCCTAAGTCCATTTTGCTTAGAGCAAAATTCGGCATTCATATTGTTTTTTATTTCAGCAGCAGTTCTTGCAACAGCCCAAATTCTAACCTCGTCAATTCTACCTTGGTAACGGCGAACATAAGCACCAGAATGGTCTCCAATTGTGAGGTTAACTGTATTCGAATATTGAATTACAGATGAAACTGTAACAGAATCTGTGCAAACACCATTTACATATAATCTAGATTTTACACCGTCATAAGTAGCAGCAACGTGTTGCCAAGTATTCAATGTTAATACGGCAGTTGCAGAAGTAAGTTCTTTCCAAGTTGACGTATTGTCGCCAAAACCAAAGTTTAATTTTCCTGATGCTCCGCAACGCAAGAAATAACCATTGTTATTTGTGTTGTTTTCTTTATTAATAATATTGCCATCGTAAACATTGGTTTTCCAAACAGTAGGGTAAATCCACGCCTCCAACGTAATGGTCTTATATTTGATCATTACTGAAGTATCTGTTCCACAATCGACCCTATCGTCGGTGCCATCAAAGTCAAGTGAATTTTGAGCTTTGCTGTTATTTTGAATGAATACTAAAGAAAATAGGAGTGCGGTTTTAAAAAATTGTTGTAGTTTTATTTTCATATAATAAATTATTGTCTTAACAACGAATCTATGAGAAAATATTTATATTTCAATAAAATAAGGTAAGTCTTATTGATTTTTTTGTAACATTATTTCAGTGTAAAGCAATTTAATAAGTCCATCTGCCAATCCAATTTTAGGGACATAAATTTCAGTGGCATTGGCCCATTTCATGATGGTGGTATAAATTTCTAATGCCGGAACAATAACCGCAGCACGGTCGTCCTTCAAATTGAATTTATGCACGCGTTCATCAATGGATAAATTTTCCAATTCAGTTAAGCTATCCTTTAAGAAACTATATTTTAATGGTTTTCCTTCTTTAACTTTAGACATTGAAAATATTTTATTAATATTTCCACCACTTCCAATAAGTTGAATAGGCTGATATTTTTCTACTTCATTTTTAATGAAGTATTTTACACTGTCCCAATGCTTTTGAGTAATTTTAAAATTCAATAACCGAATGGTACCAATGTTAAATGACTCCTTGAAGATAATTTTTTTCTCTGCAAATAGCGTTAGCTCTGTACTTCCTCCACCTACATCTATATAAAGCGATGCATTATTGTTTTGAAATTGCTCTGCAATATGCGTTTCATATAAAATTGACGCTTCTTCTTGACCACTAATTACCCTAATATGAATACCAACTTCCTTTTCAATTTGATCAATGATCTCATTTGAATTTTTTGCATCTCGCATGGCACTGGTGGCACAAGCTTTATATGCTTTAACATGATAAATGTCCATTAAAATCTTGAAAGCTTTCATGGTTTCAATGAAATTATGACGTTTTTCAATTCCAATTGAGCCGCTATCAAAAACATCATATCCCAATTGAATGGGAACCCTTATTAAGTTTAATTTCGTGAAATCTACTTCATTATTGCCATAGGGTTTAACCTCGGTAATGAGTAACCGAGCCGCATTAGAGCCAATATCAATAGCAGCAAGTATCAAGAGTTGTATTTCTTGCCGCTAAGGTAATGATAAATCTCAATCTGTGACCTCATTTCAGGGGTATTTTCATCAGAAATTACGTAATTGTTTGTTTGGTCATTGTCTAAAATTCTACCCTTCACATTCTCTTGCATTTGTAATTTTAAAATGGTGGTTAATTCTTCTTGAATTGCGTTATCAAAAATTGGACAAGCCACTTCAATTCGGTGATCCAAGTTTCTAACCATCCAATCAGCAGATGAAATATAAACCATCGGAGTATTAAAGTTGTTGAATATGAAAACCCTGGCATGCTCTAAATATTCGTCAATGATACTGATGGCGTGAATGTCTTTTTTGAAGGACTTTTGTTCTGCCTTTAAGCAACAAATTCCACGAATAATCATGTGGATTTCCACCCCAGATCTTGCCGCGTGGTATAATTCTTCAATAAGTTCATGGTCTACCAAACTATTCAATTTTAGGAACACGCTTGCCTTTTGTTTCTTTTTAGCAAATCGAATTTCCTTAGCTAACATGTTTAAAAAGTACTTGCGCATATGATTTGGTGCTACAATCAATGTTTTGCAAGTTTTAAGTGAGTCAATTTTGATGATTGGTTTTTCTAAACAATCGAAAATGCGGTTGATATCAGCCAATATCATTTTGTTGGTAGTGAGTAATAAATGATCACCGTACAATTGGGCAGTAGATTCATTGAAATTGCCTGTAGAAACAAATCCATATTGGGTAGTTTTGTTGAATTCGCGCTTTTTAATTACGCAAATTTTTGCATGCACCTTCATGTCAGGAACTCCCAAGAGAACTTTAATTCCTTCTTCTTCTAAAACAGATTTCCAATATAAATTTGCCTCCTCATCAAATCGTGCCCTTAGTTCAATTACCACAGTTACCTGTTTGCCGTTTCTAACTGCATTCAATAAGGCATTGATTACCTTTGATTGTTTTGCCAAACGGTAAGCGGTAATTTTAATGCTTTGAACAGATGGGTCAATAGCTGCCTCTCTTAATAAGTCAATAATTGAGTCAAAAGAGTGATATGGGAAATGCAGCATTACATCTCGTTTTTCTAAAACTTCCATAATGCGGCATGGTTGCTCTAATAATGGATGTACAAACGATTTTGGACGGGTTGTGAAGTCATTGAATACCGATTTGGGGAAATCCATAAAATCTTTAAAATTATGAATTCTACCACCGGCAATGAGGTTGTCTTTTTTTAATAAGTTTAATCTTTTTGTCAAATAGTCTAATAAATGTGGATCAATGCTTCTGTCGTAAACAAAACGTGTAGCCTTCCCTTTATTTCTATTTTTTAAGCTTTTTTCAAGATCCCCAATGACATTGTTGTTTAAATCATTGTCTAATTCCAATTCTGCATCTCTCGTAAGTTTTACAATATGACTGCTGAAACGGTTGAATCCAAAGGGGGCAAATAAGTATTTTAAGTTATATCGAATTATATCATCCAACAAAATAATATGGGTTTCGTTCTTTGGTGAAGGAATAATTACAAATCTAGGAACTTCTTTTTCTGGAACCTGAATGAGTGCGTAACGCTGTAACATTGGGTTTTGGGTATTCCCAAGAACACATGCCAAATAAATGGATCGATCTCTCAAAAAAGGAGCCTGTGGCATACTTTCAATCATTAAAGGAACAATTTGCGTGCGCACTTTGTCTTCGAAATAATGCTGCACGAAGCTTTTCTGTTCTTTGGAAAGTTGCTTTTCCGTTTTAAAGAAAATTTTATGCTGTATTTCTAGTTGATCAATAATTTCAGCATAAGTATTGTCAAAATTTATTTGCTGTTCAAGAACCACCTCTTGAATTTTCTTAAGAATTTTTTCAGGGTGATCTTCAAAGTGCATTTTTGCATTTTTTTCGAGTTTGAGCATTTTGTTTAATGTGCCCACGCGAACCCTAAAAAATTCATCTAGGTTGTTGGAGAAAATACCTAGAAATTTTAATCTGTTATTTAAATGGACACTCGGATCTTTCGCCTCCTGTAATACCCTTTCATTAAAAGACAACCAACTGATGTCTCTCACTATACTAAGTCTATTCGA
>CANFVI010000132.1 GCA_947450405.1 Flavobacteriales bacterium | reverse complement strand
TTCTTCATTTTGAGGGACATTCGACGCGTTCAAATCCCCCAAAATCAAAGAACCACTTAATCCTAACAAAGAATTGGAAACAAATGCCTTACGATTCATCATTCACAAATATAAGTGAAAGAATAATTGAATTTTAAAATTGAGGGTGAACGGGTTTATTGTTTAAAATGAGTTCAATGTCGTTCATTATTTCTGGAGTTAGTTTTTGAACCAATTCCCTACTTTTCAATGTTTCCTCCAACTGAGAAGTTTTGGTTGCACCCAAAATTACAGTGCTTACGTTTTCATTTTTCAAACACCAAGCAATTCCCAATTGAGGCAGTGAAAATCCATGATCTGCAGCAAACGTCAATAAATTTTTAACCTTACTTTCATTTTCTGTGGTGAACAAACGGTCAGCCAACCAACCCAATTCTTCTCTTTTTAAACGAACATTCTTTTTTGGCGCATCAATGTATTTACCAGTCAAATAACCACTTGCAAGTGGACTCCAAATGGTGGTACCCAAACCAACGGTTTTGTAAATTTGGCTATATTCCACTTCAATTTTATCGCGGTGAAGCATATTATACTGCGGTTGTTCCATGGTTGGACCAATTAGATTATAGCGTTGAGCCACCATGTGGGCTTCCATAATTTCTTGTGCACTCCATTCGCTGGTTCCCCAATACAAAATTTTACCCTGCATAATGAGTTGGTGCATGCTCCAAACTGTTTCTTCAATTGGAGTTTGTTTATCGGGACGGTGACAGAAATACAAATCCAAGTAATCAACTTTCAATCTTTTGAGCGCTTGTTCACAAGCTTCAATAATATGCTTTCTATGAAGGCCTCTTTGTGTAGGGACTTTTGCACCTGCACCGAAATAAACTTTACTTGAAAGGATGTAGCTATCGCGCGACCAATTTTTCTTATGTAAAATGCGACCCATTACTTTTTCGCTTTCACCGGCGGCATATACCTCGGCATTGTCGAAAAAGTTGACACCAGCATCATAGGCAATGTCCATCAATGTCTCACTCATGTCGTCGCCAATCTGATTTCCGAAGGTGATCCAAGAGCCAAAACTGAGCTCACTAATTGGCAAACCTGATTTACCTAATCTTCTGTATTCCATTTCACAAATTTATTAATAAATTTGTACTGTGATTTCAAAGCGCCTATCTATTTTTTTCATTATCTTTTATGTGGCTACTGCAGTAGGAAATCCATTTTTGCCTTTTTTCAACAAGCTGTACAAAACACATCAACTTATTGAAAATAAAAATTTTACAGAGGCAAAAAAATCAATTTTTATTTTAAAATCGAAAAAAGATTCTAGTGAAAGTATTCTGTGGTATGATTTAACCCGGATTTATTTACACGAAAACAAAATCGATTCTGCGTTCATCATTTCAGATAAAGCGTTGTCGGTTGCCATTCAGCAATTCCAAAATCAAGGCAAAGCGAAACAAATTGCAAAAAGATATCACCTAAACTTGAATGATTTCGACAGTTTATTTGCGCAACAAGTCGAAAAAGCCTACTTAATTAACCGAAATACAAATCCAGATAAAATTGCAACGAATGGAAGTGGATTAAACCAAAAAGAGATCAACCAACAATTCATTCGTTTATTCAAAACCAAGTTGAATTTCTTTCAGTTCAGGGATTCAATTTTAAAAAAGTCAGGGGTTTCAAAAGTGCAATCGTTTTCTCCCAAGAGTAATACATTGTTAACGAACTGTATTTTTCACCTAGAATTAACACAAGACACATTGAATTTCCACAGCGTGATTCAAACGAATTCTATTGAGGCCTACAAAGAGTACTTAAAAGATTATTGGAAAAAAGTAGAATCATCTACCAATTTAAACTACCAAATTCACCAGTTGAATTTTTTCAAAATCATAGAAGATTCATTGTATAATTTGGCCTATATCAGCACCATCAAAACCAACACCGAAAATGCCTTTTTGCAGTTTGCCAAAGATTATCCAAGGGCTCCTCAAAAGGACAGTGCGCTGAACCATGCGGAGAGCATTGCCTATTTGGAAGCCAAATCTGTAAACAACGAAGCGCAATACAATTATTATCTTTCTAAATATCCGAAAGCCAAACACAAAGACCAGGTTGAGTATTTACTGCGGTATTTGAATGTGATTCCGGTGCCTTATTTAACAAAAGATTTGAAATATGTATTTGTAGATTCGGCGAGCTCAGAAACATGGACAGACAGTTTCTATGATTTTGCTTACCCTTATGCTTCAAAATACCACAAGAAGTGGTATGCAAATGGATCAATGTTGATGCCAGGTTGCGCTTTGGTAATGAAACTTGATGAATTTGCAACACCTGAATTTTATTATGTAGAAAAAGACGGCAGTAGGGTAAACAAGAATAGTTACGATGAAATTATTCAGTTTGCGCCGAATATGGCATTTGTTCTGAAAGCGGAACGCTATGGCATTATCAATTCATTGGGAAATGAAGTTTTGCCATGCAAATTCCAACGAATCTATTTTGATACTTCATTGGGTATAGGGGCAGTGTTCAATGGCAAATATTGGGGCTTTATCAATATTGCCGGAAAGCTCATTACACCCCTTCAATTTAGCGGTATATTAGCTTCTAAATTAACATTTACGGTAAATGCCGACATTATTGAACTTCCGAAATTATTGATTCCCGTTTCGTTAAATAATTTATGGGGATATATTGAGGCAAATGGGCAAGTTGCAATTGATTACAAATACAAACAGGCTTACCCATTTAAAAATGGGGTTGCTTTAATTGAGTCAAACGAATCGAAATGGTTTTACATTAACCGCTTTGGTGATGTGGTTTCAAAAGAATACGACAATATCCAAGATCATGAAAATGGCTTCTGTAAAATCACCAAAATAATTGATGGCAAGAAGAAAATTGGCATTTTGGCAAAACCTTTCAGAGGCTTCATTCATCAATTGAATGTAAATGCAAAGCAATTGAATGAACTTTCTGCCCAATTTAATTTGCCTTTGACCCCAGAAAATTTGAGGGCTGAATTCAAGGAAATTATCCCTCCAATTCACGAAGAAGTTTGGTATACTGTAAACGACTTTTTTACGGGCTACGCTGTAAAACAAAAAACTGGATTTGCCCTTTACGATACCGCAGGGAAAGCAATTAACAAAAATCCAATTCAGAACATCAATGTCCAAGCGCAAAAATTATTTGTTGCTAAGGAAAAGAAACAATTGAAATGGTTCAATCCCAAAACCAAAACCATGTCTACCAATGCTGTAGATGAAATATCTATCTTAACAGATCATTGGCTAGGTGGATTAAATAAAGGGGTTTGGAATATTTACACCATGGATGAATCTTTGGTAAATATAACCAACGAAAAAGGCAATATTTACAAAGACTTTGAAGCAGTTGCTCCTGCAGAAAAAGAAGGATTTATCATTGCCCAAAAGAAAGGTTTGTGGGGATTGATTAATGAAAAAGGAACTGTGATGTTAGATTTCAAATTTTTAGATATCTATTTTACAGATGTTCCCAATCAATTTATTGTTAGAATTCCAATTCAAGGAAACCCTGAAGAATCAACTTGGGGGGTTTATAACGGATTGACCAACAAATACATCATTGATCCTGTTTTTGAAGGAATGAGCTATGAAGATTTTAGTGGGTATTGGTTGGTGCCATACAATGAAAAGAATGCATGGCTCGATTCGAAAGGCAATTTATTTGCCGAATAATTTAATAGCCAATTGCAGCTTATCTTTGCAGAAATAATCGATTAGGCCCCTTCGTAGAATGGATACTACATGAGTCTCCGGAACTTAAAATACAGGTTCGATTCCTGTAGGGGCCGCCAAAGTTTAGAATTCTATATTGTCAATTTCGTCATCGGCAGGTAGTTCAAGCGCGGCAACAGATTGAACGGCGCTTCCTGCAATCCCTTTTACAGAACCATACATTTCAATGGTATTTATAACTACCTTTTCAATTTGCTTTTCTCTTTCTTTCCAAATTCTTTGCATTGCTCGTTTTTCTGTTTCCAGTCCAGCCTTCATTTGGGTAAATCCTTCAACAATTGCCTCGATACGCATTCTAAATTCGCTACCGGTTAAGAAATCGTAAAGCATGGTCATTTTGTCGCCCTTATTTTCTTGGGAAACCAATGCCAAGCTCACACGGATTAAAGATTCCCTTAAAATGGCAGCTAAACTTTTAAAGTCTTCAAACTTACAGATCCATATTCCGTTCATTTGACCCATTCTATCCATTCCAGCAGGCATTGCTTCGGTAACAATTACGCCAATATCAACACCTTTTTCGCGCATGTCGTTCTTGAATTTTTCAATCCAATTCGCTTGAAATTCTTTGGTGCGTTTGCTTTCATAATAAATTTTACCGCAATTAAGAAAATCTCTGGTATTTACAATTTGAATACAATCGCCACCCCTTGCGCCTTTTTTAATTTCTTCAATGGTATCTATTGGAAATTCAGTAGTAAGCCATTCTTCAATTGCCAGTTCTAAAATTTCACCTTGCATTTGCATCGAACCCTGCTCTTGTTTTCGTCTCATTTCAGAAGTTAATTTCTTCTGATCTTCTAGCTGTTTCATGAGTTCGCGCATTTTCATTTCGTTGCGTTCTTCTTCTACGCGTTTAATTTTTTCTTTTTCGAGGGATATTATCTCGTTTAAGCGCGTTTGAGACTCTGCTTCGAGGGTTTCCTTCATTTCATCTTTTTCGCGCTTTAATTTCTCTATATCGGCTTTTGCTCTATTTAATTCTTTTAATTGCTGTGATTTTTCGTTGAGTTCCTCCTGCATCGATTTCAAAACCTCTGCATTTTCATCGAGTAACTTGGTTTTTAATTCAGCTTCTAGGTTTTTTCTTTCAGCAGCTATTTGCTTACTCAAACGATCCTGAAACAATTCGTTTTCTCGTTTCTTCGCAAGTTCAAATTCTTCCTT
>CANFVI010000131.1 GCA_947450405.1 Flavobacteriales bacterium | reverse complement strand
TGATTACAGTTTCATACTGATTTTTACTCATAGTAGTTTAAATTTTCGGACTGCAAAGGTAATACAAGAGTTTTGAATTTGCAAATCATTGTTGAGATTAGACGGATTAGACGGGTTAGACAGATTAGACGGATTGTTTTTAGGGGAGTGCTAAAATCTAAACGCATGGCAATGCTTCTAAACCCTAAACGAGCGTTAGCTCTTCTAAACCCTATGGAACTGGATCATACCCGCTGCCGCCCCATGGTCCGCAGCGACCAATGCGCTTCAGCGTGAGCCACAAAGCTTTGTGCGCTGGATATTTCTTGAAGGCTTCTATCCCGTATTGCGAGCATGTTGGTGTGTACCTGCAACTATTGGGCAACAATGGCGACAATGCATATTGATAAAACCGAATCAATAAAATGAATAACTTTCCCATCACTAATTAGATTAGACAGATTAGACGGGTTAGACGGTTTAGACAGATTGGGTTTAGACAGATATTTTTCATTTGAACCTACTACAATAACAATGGATTGTAAAATTAGTAAAAATAATTGATGGTTTATAAAAGTTTATGAGGGTTTATAAAGGTTTAGTTTGGGCGAATACCTAAAACTAAACGCATGGCAATGCGTCTAAACACTAAAAGAGCGTTAGCTCTTCTATACACTATTTGGGTTACTACCCAATTTAATTTTTTCTTCTGCGGCGGCAATGAGCTTAATGAAAACTTTGTTGAAAATAGATTCCATTTCCCAATAATCTAATTTTTGGGTACCTGTAAAAATCACAGCAACAGCCATCGGTAAGTTGGCCTCGATTAATCGGTTTTCGAGTTGGTGTTTGCGATGCCGGTATACTTCCCTCAATAAGCGCTTGATTCTGTTTCGATCAACTGCCTTCGAAAATTTCTTTTTGGAAACACTGACCATACCTTGCAAAAAGACATCTTTTTGAGGCAGATCGGTGAACATGTAATTGATGCGAATGGGATATTTAGAAACAAAAAAACCGGACTCATAGAGCCCGGCTATAATTTTTCTACTGCATAGTCTTTCAGTTTTGCTTAAGGTAAACTTTATGGCAGAATCATTACTGCGCATTATTGTGTCACCTTAATTAATCTGAACGATTAACCTTTACGGCCGCGTTCGTCAGATACAGTTAAACTATGACGTCCACGCTTACGACGTGCAGCCAATACGCGGCGGCCATTAGCAGTTGCCATACGCTCACGGAAACCGTGTCTGTTTTTACGTTTTCTATTTGATGGTTGATACGTGCGTTTAGTCATGATTTTTTAATTTTTTAGGGCTGCAAAGATAAGAACTTACTTTTTCTTATGCAAGTGAACCTCGAGAATATTTATAAATAAAAATGAATTACCTTTGAATGAGCATGCAAAACCTCAATATCATTTACCAAGAAAAATCATCTATGAAATTTTGGGCCTTCATTCTAATCCCCTTACTTTCAGTTGTTATATTGTTAGATTTCTCAATTAACAACTCCCCAAAATTCACGCAAGATCCAGAAGCACAGTGGACAATTATCATCCCAATCTTAGTATTTGCATTGCTATATTTTACCAAACTAGAATGGAAATTTACCGATTCAGATTTCAGATTCCGCTACTTCCCTTTCGTAGTTAAAGAAAAAATCATTCCCTATTCCGATATTCAATCCATGTCTGTCATGAAAATTAATCCCATTTTTGAATTTGGGGGATGGGGTCTCCGCAAAGGAAAGCTTGGAAAAGCATACACAACCGACGGGAATTTAATTCTCCATATAGAATTGAATTCTGGCAAAAAGATAAACCTAACCATAAAAAACAAAGAGGAAGTTGAGCGCGCAATTCAAATCCAAGCAACGAATTCAACCTCAACATCGTCTTAAAATTACAAACTAAAAAGTGAATTGGTTCGTTAAGCATTATCTTTGACAAATATTCGTTATTCCTTTTTCTCAACCGCAAATTTTAATTCAGTGAAAATCTTTAAATCATTCAAAATAAAATTATTCAGTTTATTGATGATTTTCACTTATGTTACTTCGGTACAAGGTCAAAATAAAGGATTCAAAACTAACTACAACGCAACTAGGTTGGGCGACAGTTGCTTCCAATTAACCAAAGCTTATGCGTGGCAAAATGGATCCGTGTGGTCGCAAACTAGAATTAACCTTTCCAAAGATTTTAAAATTTATGCCAAATTAAATTTCGGCAACATAAGCAGCGGTGCCGACGGAATTGCATTCGTAATTCAATACTTGGGCTCAAATTTGGGATCCCCGGGTGCTGGAATTGGTTTCGGTGGAATTTCTCCCTCCCTAGGAATAGAGTTCGATAGTTACAAAAATCCGTTTGACCCTCCATACGATCATGCAGCTCTAGTAAAAAACGGAAACGCAGACCACCAAGTCAGCTCATCCTATACAATACAAGGACCTCAAATACCCCTTAAGACAAATGGGGCAAGTGTAAAAGATGGAAAATATTACCCAGTTTCTATTATTTGGAATTCAGCAACAAAAACGATCACTTGCGACTTTAACGGGGTGCAGAAAATCAACAAAGTCATTGATTTGACGAAAGATATTTTTAAAGATTCACAATATGTTTATTGGGGATTCACCGCAGCCACTGGTGGTGAAGTAAACAATCATTATGTGTGTATCGATTCATTTACCGTATTTTATGAAGGTGCATGTAATATTTCTTACAAAAAACAAGTTACACCATTCTATGTTTGCAAACCAATGACAGATACGCTTCAGGTGAAATATAACAAATTCCCCAATGTTGCATACAAAATCAAATGGTCAACTGGTGATACCACCGAAAAAATTGTTAAAAAAATTGATTATAACAATACAAAATTTCAAGTTTCTGTAACCAATAAATATGGCACGTGTGTTGATTCTGTAAAGTTTAATATTATTAATCCTCAGCTAACCATCGATACTGTTTTTAACACGGAGTGTTCCACCAAAATCAAGAAATTCACAGTGCCAGGAAATTGGCGTTATGTAACTTGGAACGACAATAGCACATCAATTACCAAAGATTTATCTGTTGAAGGCAAATATTGGGTAGAAGGAGCAGATAAAATGAATTGTAAAGCAAGAGATACATTTGATTATGTAATCAAACCTGATGTACTCAAAATTATCCAAACATCATTCACCAATCCATCCTGCAAAAACAAAGCCGATGGAACTGCAAGTATTCTCAAAACCAATCGAATACCAAGTATTACTTTGAGTTATTTTTGGAGTCCCACCTATCAAAAAAATGCAACTGCATCAAACTTAAACAAAGGGACTTATTCCTGTTTGGTTACAGATTCTAGGGGATGTACCGACAGTGCAAAATTCACACTTACCGAGCCATTGAGCTTTTCAATATCCCTCAAAACAAAAAAGGACATCACCTGTAATGGTTTGAATGATGGACTGATTGAAGTAGAAACACAGAACGGAATTAAGCCGTTTAAGTTTTCGTTAAATAACGGAGTAAAACAAAATTCAACGTTGTTCAATAATTTAAACAAAGGACAATATGCGATTATTACTAACGATTCATCTAATTGTTTAGATACTATTTTCGCCAAAATTCAAGAACCTGATTCGTTGAAAGTTAGCATTACTTCATTCCAGGGGGATTGCTTTGGCGATTCAAAAGGCAAAATTTTGGCTCTAGGCACGGGTGGTATTTCTCCATATGTTTGGTTACCGAATCCATCTACCAAAACAATTACCAGACTTGATACGGCTTACGCCGAAAAAATTGAAATTCTGAATTTGCCTTCTAATACTTATATCATTAAGTTGACAGACAAAAATGGATGTACCACACAGCAATCGCAATACATTTCACCAAAAGAAAACATTCAAATTACAATTGATACGTCAATCAAATTCAATATTGCTGAGAAAACTAAATTGAGTGCAATTATCAATCCAAAAGGCAATTACGTTTATACATGGAGTCCTGAGACAATATTTGGTACACAAATTCACGATTCAACGCCAATGATCAAATTATACGACAAAGCCTATATTGCTTTGTCTGTGATGAACGAGAATTTCTGTGTAAAGAGTGTAAACTTTGAAATACCTGTTAAAATACCTCCAATTTATTTTTGGTTTCCTACAGCCTTTACTCCCGATGACAATAGTTTGAACGATGGATACGGACCAATAGGTAATTTTGATTGGGCTGATTTCCAAATTTATAACCGTTGGGGTGAAAAACTTTTTCAATCTACACCCTCTCTACAAACTTGGGATGGTAACTTTAAAGACAAACCATGCCCTGAAGGGATTTACATTATTAATGCTCGATTAAGATATGATCGATTTGAGCAAAAACGAGCTGGGAAAACTTCATTTACCTTGATTCGTTAAAACTTGCAATTTCTGCAAATCTTTCAACCGCCTATTCTGAAACTTTTGCCGTATTTTTGCAGTAAATGTCGAAAATTACCATTACCGCGGCTCTTCCTTATGCAAATGGACCAGTTCATATTGGTCACTTGGCTGGTGTTTACATTCCTGCCGATATCTATGCACGTTTTACCCGTCTGTTAGGCAAAGAAGTTCTCTTTATCTGTGGTAGCGATGAACACGGTGTTCCCATTACACTCCGTGCGAAAAAAGAAGGCGTTACCCCACAAGATGTTGTAGATAGATACAACAAAATTATTGGCGACTCTTTCCGCGACCTTGGTATTTCTTTCGATATTTACTCAAGAACTTCAAATAAAACACACCACGATTTAGCACAAGATTTTTTCAAAAATCTCTACGATAAAAAAGCCTTCAGGGAAATATCTTCAGAACAGTACTACGACGAGCAAGCACAGCAGTTTCTTGCCGATAGATACATCACAGGAACTTGCCCGAAATGCAGCAACGAAAGCGCCTACGGCGATCAATGCGAAAAATGTGGTTCTACCCTAAGTCCCTCAGAATTAATCAACCCCAAATCGGCGTTGAGCGGATCTAT
>CANFVI010000130.1 GCA_947450405.1 Flavobacteriales bacterium | reverse complement strand
CTTTTGTAGGTAAATGATTTGCATAACCCCTTCATGATTAGTTAATATTGTAGTATGGCTCGTCACATTGCAATTGCTGGAAATATTGGTGCAGGAAAAACTACTTTAACTCATTTGTTATCTAAACATTATGGTTGGGAAATGCAATTAGAAGACATGGATGATAATCCATATATTTCTGATTTTTACGAAGATATGCAACGTTGGAGTTTTAATTTACAAGTGTATTTTTTAAATACCCGTTGGAAACACGTTCAAGATATTCGTAAAGGTGAAAAAACAGTTGTTCAAGACCGTACTATTTATGAAGATGCCTATATTTTTGCGCCAAATTTACATTCAATGGGATTGATGAGCACCCGTGATTTTGAAAATTATAGCCGACTATTTGAAAACATCAGTACCCAAATTGAGCAGCCAGATTTGTTGATTTATTTACGTGCCTCAATTCCTAAATTGGTTGACCAAATTCAAATGCGTGGTCGTGATTATGAAGATGCCATTCGTTTGGATTATTTGAAAAGATTGAATGAGCGTTATGAAGCATGGATTGGCGATTATAAAGGCCAATTGCTGATTTTTAACGTAGACGACATGGATTTTCAAGAAAATCCAGAAGATCTATCTCAAATTATTGCACAAGTTGAAAGTACATTGAACGGTTTGTTTTAATGTCTTTAGATTATTCAGAATATCTTTCTTTGGTTCAGGTTCGTCCTGATGATATTGATTTGTTTGGACACGTTCACAGTGCCAAATATCTAGACTATTTCTTAGCAGCACGCTTTGAGCAAATGCAAAAGAACTATTTATGCGGTATGGATGAGTTTTTAAGCAGAGGACTCGGTTGGTTTTTGCAAGATTTTGACATTTCATTCAAAAGGCAACTCAAAATGGGCGACGTGGCAAATGTTTATACCCGAATCATCAGTCTTGAAAAAACCGGATCCATTGTTGGATTTAGAATGACCAATACATCAAATAAGTTGGTTGCAGACGGCAAAGGCAAGTTTGCATTGGTCGATATCAATAATGCAAGAGCAGTTTCTGTTCCAGATTGGGTAGTAGAACGTTACTCGGTGAAAGAACAAAATACTTAATTACAATTCCTTACATTTGAATATGCATTTTCAACAGCCTGGGTTTTTGTGGGGACTACTGTTAATTTTACTTCCAATATTAATTCATTTATTCCAATTTAGAAAGTTTAGAACAATTTACTTTCCAGGTGTTTTTAGATTGGTTGAGCAATTAACTGCTTCTCAAAAACAAAAAACAATTAAACATTGGTGGCTTTTGATCACGCGATGTTTGGCAATTTTCTTTTTGATTTTATCTTTTTCAATGCCTTCTTGCAATGAACAGCAACAAGTAACTACACTTGAAAACAAAATTGTGGTTGTGATAGATTGTTCACCAAGTATGATGTTGCAAAACAATGGCGAAGTTTTGTTGGAAAAAGCCAAAAACGCAGGACGTAAAATTATAAAAAATGCCAATGCGAATACCAAATTCGCAATTATTGCCAATCATTCTCAAATGTCGCAACAGTGGCTAGATTCCCGTGCAGCATTGAATTTGATTAGTGAAATTCAGGGAAATCAAATTCCTGAATCACTTGCAGATTGGATGAAAAATATTGATCCGTTAATTGCCAGTAACGACGGTAGCAATTTATTTGTTTATCTTGTTACTGACGCCAAACACGATGTTTTTGAGGGATATAAGAACATCAATTATACCAATGCAATTTGGAAAGTTGTTGAAATTGAATCAACAGATCCAATTAATTTTTCAATTGATTCGGCTTACATAACTAGCCCTTGGAATACCAATAGCAAATCTCAAACCATCACAGCACAGATTTCTTGTTCTCAATTAGATTATGTGGGTAGTTTAAATGTTCAGTTAATATCTGACGATAAAATCATTGGTAACAGCAAAGCGGATTTCAATAAACAAAACAAATTAGAAGTCAATTTCTTAATGCCCAATGTGTCGCTGAATAAATTGAAATTAAGTTTAGATGACAATTCTATACAGGCAGACAATTCGTTGTTACTTTATTTTAATACAAGTGAGGAATTTCCTTTGGTTGTGAGTGGTAATAATTCCTTTGTAAATAAGTTATTAAAAACGCAATCTATTTTCCAAGTAAAACCATTTAGTGGGTTTGAAAAAATCAATTCAGAAGTTAAAACGTTAGTTATTTGTAATGCGGAAAATTTCAATGCCAAATCGGTATTGAATTTATCTGAGTTAACACAAAAAGGTGTAAATGTTGTTTGTATACCCCAAACAAAAAATATAAACGCAGATGGCTTTTTTGGATTGAAAGTTAGTTTGAAAAAAGACAAATACGCCATTGCTGCGAGTGGTTTAAATAACGATGTTTTTAAAAGTGCATTTACCGAAACCATAGATGAAAAAACGCAAATGCCTTTTATAACTCAGTATTTTCAAATTGAAAAACAGATTGACCCCAATTGGCAAACAATATTAAGTCTAGAAAACAGCGACCCAATTTTATTGAAAAAGGAATCTGGCAATGGTGCCATTTGGTTGTGGTTGTCTGATTTTGAATCGGGGAGTCTTTCCTTTGCCAAATCATCTTTGTTTTTGCCTTTATTTACCCAGTTATTCGTGGGAAGTTTCCACGAAGCCAAACCCATACTTGGGTTTTTGAATTCAAGTAATCCAATGCCCATTTCTCATGTAAAGGAATTTAACATTGAAAAAGGTGCCGTTTTGAGAAGTGAGCAATCTGAATGGATGGCGAATTTAGAAATGAGTGAATTTGGACTTGCGTTTAACACCCAATTTCAATCGAATAAACCAGGTTATTACGATTTGTGTCCCTCAAAAGAAAATAAATTTAAGGAAACAGTTGCGCTAAACTCACTGAGAACAGAAAGTGATTTAAAATCAATTTCTTTAGAAAGAAAAAATGAAATGCAACAGTTGGGTGTTAAATTTGTAGAGGAACAACAAATGTTGAATAAATTAACTATGATTCAAGCTGATAATTCGCTGTGGCGATTGTTTTTATGGCTATCGGCTCTGTTTTTTGCAGGGGAAGTTGTATTATTGGTGTTGAAATATAAAAATAAACAAACGAATTCGGTTAAAACTGTATGACAAATAATCTTCTAATTAAATCTGCAAAAGTTATTGATGCCAAAAGCAAATGGAACAATCAATTGGTTGATGTTCTTATTGAAAATGGGAAAATTTCCAATATCGCTCCAGAAATCAATCAAGCACAAATTGAAACTTTTGACGCAAGTGGGAATTGCATTTCACTTGGTTGGTTTGATGCATTTGCAACTTGCCCAGATCCAGGTGCCAATTGGAAGGAAGATTTGATTTCACTATCGCATGCTGCCCGAATTGGAGGATTTACTTCTGTTGCCGCATTATGTGGTACTAATCCGTTGCCTGAGAATGCAACTGTGATTTCCCAAATTAAACATGCATCAAATCAATGCGATGTTCAGATTTATCCTTTAGGTCTTTCAAGTGAACATCAGTTAGGAAAGGAAATGGCTGAAGTGTTTGAAATGTTTCAAGCGGGAAGCATTGGTCAAACCGATGGAATCGTTCCTAGTGCTTCAGTTTCATTAAGAAGTAAGCTTATGCAATACTGTGCATCCTTGAATATACCTTATTTGCATTTTCCTTTTGAATCTAAATTGGTTACTGGCGGAGTGGTAAATGAGGGTGTTATCAATGTGAATTTAGGATTGAAAGGTTTGCCCGTTGCGAGTGAAACCATGTCTATTTTGTCTGATTTGGTTATGGCCGAATGGTTGGATGTTCCTTTGCGAATTATTGGAATCAGCAGTGCTGCATCGGTTGATATCATACGAAAAGCCAAATCCGATGGAATTAAAGTATATGCTGCAGTGCCAATCATGAATTTGGCATATAATGAAAATGCAGTTGGTGAATTTGACGAAAATTTTAAGGTTTACCCTCCTTTGAGAACGGAATCAGATCGATTGGCTTTGGTTCAAGGAGTTTTAGATGGCACAATTGATGCCATTATGAGTAATCATTGTCCAGATGATATTGAATCAAAAAACGTTGAATTCGAATATGCAACATTTGGGGCAGCAACCTTACCTTCCTTTTATAATATGATGCTCGAAACTTTTGGTTCTGACTTCAATAAAGTTGTGAATACGTTGGTAAATGGAGCTAATAAAATTTACAATATGCCCGAAAGGAGCTTTGAAGTAGGCGAAATTGCCGATTTTACCTTATTTTCAAGTGAATCAAATCATTCATTGACAAGACAAAACCAAGGTACCAAAGCCTACAATGTTTTGGGATTAAATAAAATATCAAAAGGGAAGGTGATGGCAGTAGTTTCTAAAGGAATATTGTACAATAATTAATATGGAAAAGCTGAAATTGTTTTTTAATCGTCCTGCTGTGCTTCATGGCTTGCTTGCAGGGGCTTTACTTTTTGCCGTAAAAATGGTTTTTCTTTTTTCTGGTAATTTCGATTATCGATATTCTCCAACTTTTCCAATGTTGTCGTTTTTGCCTATTTATGCGGCAATTTTGATAAGCGGAAAGGCAGAAAGGGCAATACAAGGAGAAGTCTATACCTATAAAAGAGCATTGTTTGCTGCTTTAAGAACTATTTCTATAGCGGTTTTGATTTCAATATTGGCCGATAAAATTGCACTATCTGCTAGTCCTCAAGTGTTAAATCAAGTCATCGAAATTGAAAGAGCTCAGAAATTAGAAATATTTAAAGCGCTCCCAAATTTGTATGACAACAGTCAAAAAGATTTTATTATGTCGAATATCCATCCAAATAATTGGTTGGAAATCATTGGTAAAATGATAGGATTGATTTTTTCAAATGGTTTATTGGCATTAATCATTGTGAATTCAACCAAGTTTAGAAAGCCTAAAAATGAATGGTTGAATAACAACGATACTGAAAATTCATGATACGCGAAATTTCTAGCTTCCAAAATGATTGGGTAAAACACATTAAAGTT
>CANFVI010000129.1 GCA_947450405.1 Flavobacteriales bacterium | reverse complement strand
GCACATTTGATGCATTCAACCATTTACAACGCCAATGATGTTACCCCATTAATTCAATCAAAACTTTATACCGACGATACCTTAGATTTTGGATATCCAGCACTTGCGTATGCAAGCTTGAACGAAAATGACCCAAGTGTAATCATTACAAGCGTTTACAGCAGTTTATTTCATTATCCGGGTGTAGGTATGCTTTACAGAAACCGCTACGGCGAGTATTCAAATTATATCAAACTTAAAAAAGGAAGTTCTGTTATCAATTATACATATATCAAGAAAGACGAACAACGTTGGGGCGATTATGAGGGAATTCAGGCAAAATATAATGAACCAGGAGTGTTCTATTGTGTTGGATCGTATGGCAAAACAAATGACATGCATGCTTACATTTCTCGCATTAAAATCAACGATAAATTCATCAAACAACCTGTTGAATCTGTAAGGGTGTTTCCGATTCCAAGCAACGATGGAATTTTAAATATTGAAGTTTCAGCCACGCAAAATGCTGTATATCACGGTGTCGTTTACAATATCACCGCACAAACTATTTCTAGCAGTGCAAATCATAATAAAATTGATTTTGCAGTTGAAGCTGGAACGCATTTGTACCAGTTGCATACACACAATTTAGCGCCAGGAATTTATCAAATTCAAATTTTGAACAATTTGAATGAAATTATTTTAACCAAGAAAATCCAAATTCAGTGAGCCAACCCGAAGCACCTCAAGGCGAAATACTGCTAATAGACAAACCTTACGGATGGACATCTTTCCAAGCTGTAAAAAAGGTGAAATGGCTTTTGAAAGCCAAAAAGGTAGGACATGCCGGCACATTAGATCCGTTGGCTACTGGATTGCTTATTTTGTGCACCGAAAAGAAAACAAAGGAAATTGAATCTATTCAAGCACAAGAAAAGGAATATACCGGTACCATTACAGTGGGCGCAACTACACCAAGTTACGACATGGAAACAGAGCCAAATGAACATTTTCCATTTGACCATATAAACCAAGAGCTCATAGATAAAACTTTACCTCAGTTTATTGGCGACATTACTCAAATTCCACCCTTGTTTTCAGCAATCAAAGTAGATGGCAAAAGGGCTTATACCCTAGCCCGCCAAGGCAGTGACCATGAATTAAAGTCGAGGATTATTCATATAAGAGAGTTTGAAATTACGCGACTTGAATTACCTGAAATTGATTTTAGAGTGAGTTGCAGTAAGGGAACCTACATTCGATCATTGGCATTTGACTTCGGAAAAGCGCTTGGTTCAGGGGCATACTTAAGTGCGCTCAGACGAACAAAAATTGGGAATTACTCCGTATTAGATGGTGTTGAACCACAAAATGTAACACCAAAAATTATCGAATAAATTGATACGAACAACGTATTCATTGTTTTTTTGGTCTTATTTTTACTAACTTTGACAATATATGCAAAAAAGAATCTTTGGTTTTCTGCTATTCGCTGCTTTCTGCTTTGGCAACTATAGTTGCAATAAACTTAATGCAGGTGAAATTAAAAACAACATCAATGCTTGGGTGAAAGAAATTACAACCCCTAACAAATCAACTTTGGTTAAAGTTGAAGCAGGGTTTGTATTAAAAGGAAATATCAAAAACAAACCAAATCACTTGGTGAAATTATGGGAAATGCTTCCCGATCAACTTGTTTTTATTGATAGTGTTAGAACTGATAAAACTGGGAATTTCGTTTTAAAAGGCAACACAAAAGAACTCATTTTTACTCATCTTCAACTTGAAAATGGCACAGGTATTTACATGGCCATTGACAACAATTCTGATTTTAAAATCCAAATTGATGCAATGCCAGAAGGAATTTCATATAGCATTGACGGAAATGAAAAAGAAGATAGTAAATTATTAAAGCAGCTCATCGATATGAATTCAAGCTATGCAATTCAATTGAAGCAAATTGAAAACCAAGCAAAGGCATTGCCAAATACCCAAGAAGCATATGCAACAGGCATGGCCTTGCAAACAAAGTACTATTCACTCATTGCAGAAAGAGAAGCGAAAATTAAGGAAATGTCAATTCTTCAAAAAGAAGGATTTATACCCTATTTTATTATCACCTATGGTGTTTTACAAAACCCCGATATCAGTTTGTTTACCCACGCCGTTGATTGTGCTCAAAAAGCAGATAAAACATCGAAATATACACAAGCCATTGAACAACGCTACAATACCGAAAGTCGTTTTATGGTTGGTGGCGAAGCGCCTAATATTAAATTAAAACAACTAGATGGTAAAGAAATGGAACTTTACAAATTGCGTGGCAAAGTGGTATTGATCGATTTCTGGGCAAGTTGGTGTGGTCCATGCCGCCGCGAAAATCCAAACGTAAGAAGACTCTACAGCCGCTTCAAACGCAAAGGATTTGAAATTTACGGTGTGTCTTTAGATTCAGATGCTGCACGTTGGAAAGGTGCCATTGCTGCCGATAGTTTATCGTGGTTCCATGTAAGTGACCTTGGCGGTTGGCAATCAAGTGCCGCGGCATTATACCAAGTCCATTCAATACCCCAGACTTTTCTACTTGACAAAAATGGCAGAATTGTTGCGAAAGGCTTAAGAGGTGAACAACTAGAAGCAAAACTTGAAGAATTATTAGGTAAGGAATAAACTAACACCCTTAAAAAGTAACAATACATTAACCTTGCAGTAATATTGCCTTTAATTCTAGGTTATTAATTTGTAAAGTGATAATTAAGAAAATGGCAAAAATCCTAGTCGTTGATGACGAGCAAGATATTCTTGAGTTAATACGCCATTCCCTAAATAAAGAAGGGTTTGAAGTGCACATTGCAATGAATGGACAACAAGCCATTGACAAAGCAAAGCAAATCATCCCTGATTTGATATTGATGGACGTGATGATGCCAATCATGGATGGCATGGAAGCTTGTCGTCAATTAAAAGAAGATTCAACCACCAAAAATATACCCATTGTATTTCTAACAGCACGCAGTGAAGAATTTGCAGAATTGGCAGGTTTTGAAGCAGGTGCAGATGATTATGTTGCAAAACCAATTAGAAGTAGGGTTTTGTTGAGTAGAATCAAAGCTATTTTACGTAGACAGAGTGGAAGCACGCGTGAAGAAAGCCAGAAAATAGAATTTGGTAACCTTATTATTGATCGTGAAAAATTTGTTATTGAATACAACGGCAAGAGTTTACAATTCCCCCGAAAAGAATTTGAATTACTTTCTTTCCTAGCATCTAAGCCTGGACGCGTGTTTTCTAGAGATGAAATTTTAGAAAATGTTTGGGGAAATGAAGTTTTAGTTGTTGATAGAACTATTGATGTTCACGTTAGAAAAATTAGAGAGAAATTAGACGATAAATTTATTTATACCGTAAAAGGTGTGGGATATAAATTTGAAATTTAATTTCCCTTTACTTTATTCATCAATTCAAAAATCCCAGCGGCCTTTGTCAGGCATTCTTCGTATTCTTCAATTGCAATACTGTCAAAAGTAATTGCTCCACCTACAGAATATTTCAGTTTGTGATTGCAATATTCTAAACTTCTTATGACTACATTGAGATCAAAATTTCCCTCAAAGAAATAACCGATACTTCCACTGTAAATTTCTCTATTGAAATCTTCCAATAGGTCTATATTTTTCATGACTTCAATCTTAGGGGCACCAGTCATGCTTCCCATAGGGAAAGTTGATTGAATGATGTCCATAACCTTGGTTTTCTCCTTCAGTTCACCAATAACCGTCGAAATCATTTGATGTACATGCGAAAAGGTGTAAATCTTGCATAACTCAGGAACTTGAACCGTACCAGCGCAGCAGATTCGAGATAAATCATTGCGCACCAAATCAACTATCATCACGTTTTCTGCCAAGTCTTTTGGGTGATTGCTTAACTCAAGTATGGTTTCATCTTCTTTTCCATGAATCCTTTTCCTAGTGCCTTTTATGGGCTGACTTATTAAGGTTTGATTATGTTTCTGTAAAAAACGCTCGGGACTGGCGCACAAAACAAAATGGTCTTTGCATTTGTAAAATGCAGCAAAAGGACTTGGAGCCAATTTATTTAAATGATAAAATAAGGCGTATGGATTGATATCTGCTTCAGCCGAAAATTGCATACAATAATTCAACTCATAATATACGCCGTTGCGAATATCCTCCCGAATTCTAGATACCGTATTTAAATATTGATCCTTTTCAGTGGTTCCCTTCCACTCTCCAATTCGTTGATTTACTTCTATATCAATTTCAGAATCAAAATCAAGTTCAATACCTAAAGTTTTCTTTTGACCATTCCGATCAATCATAATAGCCGATTTTGGTTCAAAAAAAGAAAAGACTGGAATTGATTCTATTAAATTTTGTGTAGGGACAATATTCGGTATTGAATTTTTATATTGGTATGAAATATGTCCTAAGGCCAATCCATTAAATTGATCCAATTCTGTGGGACTTTGAAATATGGTTTTCGCACCAAATCCAACAATAGATTCATATTTACCATAATCGTCTGCAAAATTATTCGACAATAAAATTGCCGCATAATCTTGCTTTTCTGCCTCAAACAACCATTTTAGAATATCACCGTTTGCCATTAACTCTCTTCTCCATGAAAATACTGATACACCAACTCCGCTTTTGCCTTTCCAATTACCGGGGTGAGTGTTTCAATTGACGAATCTTTGATTCGGGTGATACTTTTAAATTCTTTCAGCAACTGACGGGCTTTTTCTGGGCCAATTCCTGGAATCTCCGTTAAACTTGTTTTTAATGTGCCTTTATCTCTTCTAGAACGGTGGTGGGTAATTCCAAAACGATGGGCTTCATCGCGCATGTGTTGAATAATCTTTAACGTTTCCGATTTTTTATCAATGTACAAAGGCACCGAATCATCGGGATAATAAATTTCTTCAAGTCGTTTTGCAATTCCAATAATGGCCATTTGACCGTAAAGTCCCAAGCTCTTCAATGCTTCAACCGCGTGACTTAATTGCCCCTTACCACCATCAACCACAATTAATTGTGGTAATGGTTGATTTTCATCGCGCAACCTTAAATAACGGCGGG
>CANFVI010000128.1 GCA_947450405.1 Flavobacteriales bacterium | reverse complement strand
TGTAATGACGTATGTACGCGTCGTCGCAATAGAGTTTTTTGGCATCAAACCACGATCCTTGTTCGCAACTCCAAGAGAATATTGTACCTCGTCCCTCAAAAGAAATAGGACCTAAATTACTGCTTCCCCCGTAAAGATTTCCGCAATTCACTTTGATAATAGCAGGTTTCACCGAATGCATATCGATGTTTAAATTGCCAGTGTAAATGGTGTCTAAGCAAATCAATTCGCAAGCTCCTTGAATACTTAAGTTGTTCACTGTATGAATGTTGATGGTTACTTTGGGCCTAACGGTTAAATCGCGCGTCCAATTGTAGCTATTGCCATCGGATATTTTCAGGGTATTGTTATTTATTTCAGTGATAATTTTTGCATTGAGGTTTTCGAAATATTCAATCGATATATTTTGAGGGACAGATGTGTCTTGGGTAATGTTCACCAAAAACTTTTCGCCAATTTCTAGGGCATTAAAATCATTCAATGGACGTTGAATGGTTTGCGGATTCCCTGCCGATTTAAAAAAATCGTCGGAATTTTTACATCCCTCAAAAGAAGACATAAAAACAAGGAAGAGCAAAATGTGATAACGTCGAAACATGACTGATGCAAAGTTGCCGAAAGATTTTTACTTTTGTTGCATGTCGATTAAAAACTTATTGTTCATTCTAATCCTTGCCAGCAATTGTGTTAATGCCCAATATAGCCCGGAAGACGAAATGCCACCCATTGCCCGTGCGCATGATTGCATGAACAAAGGCAATTACAGAATGGCCGAGGGAATATACCGCGAAGAGCTTCGCAGGAACAATGTTCCTGGGGTTCAACAATTGCTTTGTCATTCGTTAATTATGCAACAGAAGTTTGCCGAAGCGGATTCGACTTTGTTAAGTTTGGTGGCATTAGACAGCAATGCAGAGCAGAATTATTGGTTTTTGGCGTTGAGTGCCGAACGTCAATCTAACGACGATAAAACATTGTTCTTATTCAAAAAATATATTGCCAAAGCCAAACAAAGAATTGAAAATTCGCATGGGGTGGAAAGTGAAAATCCAAAGGCGTGGCTGAAAATGGGATCCGTTTTTAGGCGTAAAATGCATACCAAAGGCATCAATGATCAAGAGTGGATAGAGATGGTTTACGATTACGAAGTGTATTTGCGGTTGAATCCTACGGATCAATTTGCTTTTAATTTGAATGAATTTCTAGACCAAGTACGCCTTAAAAGACCCGATCCAATGGGTGGTATATTACTTTGGGATGAGAAGTCGTAACTTTGCAGTATAAATGGTTACAGCCAATAAAAGTAAAATAATCAATGATCCATTGCATGGATTCTTGGCGTTGCCTAGCGCCTTGATTTACGATGTAATTCAACATCCATACTTTCAACGATTGCGCAGGATAAGGCAATTGGGAATGAGTGAATGGGTTTATCCTGGTGCCACGCATACCCGTTTTCATCATGCGTTGGGAGCATTGAATTTGACCATTCAAGCTGTTGAAACCTTGCAGCGTAAGGGAATAGAAATTTCCGAAGAAGAAAAGGAAGGGGTTTCATTGGCAATATTGTTGCACGATATTGGACATGGTCCTTACAGTCACACTCTAGAACATACACTCATACATGGGGTTCAGCATGAAGAAATTTCTTTGCAAATAATGCAAAGAATGAATGTTGAATTTGATGGTAAACTCACCTTGGCAATTGAAATATTTAAGGGAACGTATACAAAAAAACCTTTTTTAGGTCAATTAGTATCGGGCCAATTGGATATGGATAGGCTCGATTATTTGTTGAGGGATAGTTTTTATACAGGAGTGAGTGAAGGAATTGTTGGGGCAGATAGAATTATTCATATGTTGAATGTTTCTGAGGGAAATTTGGTGGTAGAAGAAAAGGGTATTTACAGCGTTGAGAAATTTTTGGTAGCCCGCAGATTGATGTATTGGCAAGTATACTTGCACAAAACAGTAATTGCTTCTGATGCCATGTTGATTTCCATTTTGCAAAGGGCGAGGCAATTGGCCATGGCAGGTTCAACTTTGGGTACATACCATCCGTTGATGCATTTTTTGTTTAAAGATGTAAATGCAAGCAATTTCGATAATGAAGCATTGGACTTATTTTTGGCTTTAGATGATATTGATATTATGTCGAGTTTGAAGCAATGGCAGTTTCATGAAGATAAAATATTGTCGGTTTTGTGTGGAAGGATGTTGAATAGACAATTGCCAAAGATTAAAATTGGGTTAGAGCCCATTACCGATGAAATGTTTACATTGGTTACGCAGCAGGCAGCTAATTTGTTTGGAATTAGCGAAGCTTTAGCAGCTGAATTTTTCATTAAAAAAGGAATACTTGAAAATCATGCATATAAAACAGAGGGTGGGGGAATTAGAATTTTGAGAAAAAATGGAAAAATTCAAGATGTTGCTGAGGCATCTGACAATTATAACTTGGCGGCATTAAAAGAGACGGTAACTAAGTATTACATGATTTATTGGGAGAAATAATGTTTAGAAAACCGAATGTAAATAGCGACAAGGTAACTGCGAAAAAGCAACTTGGGCAACATTTTTTAACCGATAAGGGCATTGCTCAAAAAATCGGCGATTTACTCATTGATGATTTGGATGGGGTTATTGAAATTGGACCAGGAATGGGCGTCATGACCACATCCTTGTATGAAAAATGGGGCAATAAATTGGCGGTAATAGAAATTGATAAGGAGTCGTGTGATTATTTAGGCCGTCAAGAATGGGCTGAGGGACTGAAAGTAATTGAGGGTGATTTTTTAGAAATACCATACACAGAATGGCCAGAAGGTGAAAAATTGGCAATTATTGGCAATTATCCTTACAACATATCTACCCAAATTGTATTTAGAATGTTAGAGTCGGGCAAGAGGGTAGAACAATTTGCGGGGATGTTTCAAAAAGAGGTAGCCAAAAGATTTTGTGCGGAGCATGGCAACAAAGAATATGGAATAACCAGTGTTATTTTGCAGGCATATTACAACTGCAAATATGAATTTACGGTGAATGAGGGGTCTTTCAATCCTCCACCAAAGGTAAAAAGTGGTGTAATGAGTTGTATTTTGAGGGATGATTTGCCGGAGTGCAGTTATAAGAATTTGAAATTGGTGGTAAAGCATGGATTTTCACAACGGAGAAAAACGTTGCACAATGCATTAAAGCCATTAACATCAGCCAACAGCAATTTTATTATTCCAGAAAAATGGCAAAGCAAAAGGGCTGAACAATTAAGTGTTGAAGAATTTAAAGAATTGTCAATTTTTTTCGAAAAGTCAACTCATTGAAATATAAAGAATTAATTATTTGGGATTTTTTTTTTGTAGTGAAATTATATAAATCTTTAAAAAAACATTGAAAAATTCCCCCAACTAATGGCAGATATAAGTAAATTTGCCCGACGAAAAACCCTATTTTGGTTTAGAAAGATGAAGCTTAATCTATTTGGAGTTAAAAGTAACTCATTGTTTAAGAAAACGTTAGCTATTTTTGGGCTAATGTTAACGCCAATATTTTTATTGGCCGCTGATGACGTAGTAGCAGCACCTACTGAATTTAATCCTATGGCATGGGACTGGTCAAGTATATTGACCTTGGTTTTGGCCGTATTAATTATTTTGGTAATTGCACGCGCTTTTGATATTGGCAGTTTGACAGAAAAGATCACTGGTAAAACCATTGTGAGCTGGAACAACGTAAACGCATGGGCGGGGATTATTTTCCTTGTTTTGGGTTTAATTGGTGTTTGGTACGAAATGAAAGTACATGGCAAATACCTAAAATTAGGTGATTCTGCTTCAGCGCATGGTGAAACCTTAGATTCAATGTTCTATTGGACGTTTGGATTTACTTTTTTTGTATTTGTAGTAACTGAAATATTGTTATTCTATTTCATGTTTAAATACAAATACGACAAAAACCGCAAAGCAGCATATTTTTTCCATAACAACAAGTTGGAAATCATTTGGACAATTATTCCTGCCATTGTATTAACCTTTTTGGTTTTACGTGGTTTCAGTACTTGGACAAAGATTACTACCGATATTGATAAAAACAGCGAAGAAATCGAAGTATTTGCTTATCAATTTGGTTGGAAAGCACGTTATGCTGGAGACGATAAACAATTAGGAACTGCTAATTTCAATTTTATTTCTGGAACCAATCCTTTGGGAGTTGCAGAAGATAGTGCAGTTTCAACATTGTTGAATGAATTAAATGCTGAAATCAAGAAATTAGAAGTAGTAAAAGCGTCAATTGAAGATTCTTCAAAATTGTGGAAAGCACAATACGATCGTTACGTTTCAACAGGAATGAGCAATTCATATCCTGAGGAATTCAAACAAATGAAGTCTAAATACAATGATTTGGTTTCTGGAGCGTATGAGCGTCAATTAGAGAAAGACATCAAGCGTAAAAATACAGCGATCAAACGTATTATTGCTTACCAAAAAGACCACGAAACGTTCAATGGTACCGCAAAAGACGATAAAATTACGACTGAAATTGTTTTAGTTAAAAACAAACCATATATCTTTAAATTCAGAGCAAGAGATGTAATTCACTCTGCATATATGCCAGAATTTAGAGCACAAATGAACTGTGTACCAGGTATGCCAACCAGTTTTGCTTTTACGCCAATAAAAACAACTGAAGAAGCGAGATCAGCTAAAAACAATCCTGAATTTGATTACTTTTTATACTGCAACAAAATTTGTGGAGCAGCGCATTATAACATGAAAATTAAAATCACTGTTGTAGGTAGCGAAGAAGAATACAAAACTTGGTTAGCAACTCAAACTCCATTTGTGGCACCGCCAGCAGCTCCTGCTGCTCCAGCAGCACCAAAAGCCGATTCTACTGCGGTAAAACAAGGGTCAGTAGTTAAAAATTAACAAATTATTTTAGAAAAAGAATATGAGCACAGCAGCTTTACACGCAGAGCACGATTCACATCACCACGACCATAAGGAGAGCTTCATTAGCAAGTATGTCTTCTCTATGGACCACAAGATGATCTCTAGACAATTCCTAATTACGGGTATTATCATGGGTATCATTGGTATGGGAATGTCT
>CANFVI010000127.1 GCA_947450405.1 Flavobacteriales bacterium | reverse complement strand
GTAGTTTCTAGATATATTGGAGGTGTTTATGTAGACAGAAGTTTTAGCAACCAAAACTCAAGCATTAAACCTTTCACAGCTGTTCCATACGAAACACAAAAGAATGCAATGAAAACATTGAGTGAATTTGTATTTGCGCCAAACGCCATGGAAGTGCCTGCTGAATTGGCTTCATATATGCAACAACAAAGAAGAGGATATAACTTCTTTAGTTCTGGTGAAGATCCAAAATTACACAGAAGGGTATTGAATGTACAAACAGCGGTATTGACCCATATTTTACATCCAAGCACTTTGCAAAGAATGGTAGACAGTAAATTGTATGGCAACCAATATGAAATTGGTGAAATGTTCAAAGATTTGAGCAATGCCATTTTCCAAGCCGATATGAATGGAAGCATCAACACCTACAGACAAAATCTGCAGATTACCTACATAGAATTCTTGAGCTTCATTTACGAATCGCCTCTATATGACCCAATTAGCAAAGCAAAAGCCCATGCTCAATTGCTTAATATCCAGAAGTTAATCAACGCTTCTTTACCTTCGTCGACCGGAGATGCCAAAGAACATAAGAATTATATACTTTCGTCGATAAAAACCGCTTTAGAGCCAAAGTAAACTTTTTTTAAAAATTTCAATAAAAAGCCTTAACTATCAATATTTCAGATAGTTAAGGCTTTTTTTGTTAGGGGTTCAAAAGTTAAATTTTGATATCCTCTAGTAATATTTAGATTTGTCTTGCATTAAAGAAAATCGCTTATTGAAATGAGAATTTACATTGGAAATTTAAACTACAGATTGCGTACAGAGGAGCTAAAGAATGTCTTTTTACCTTACGGTGAAGTGATTGGTGCTAAGATAGTACGTGATTTAGAAACCAAACGCAGCAAAGGCTTCGGATTTGTCGAGATGGCAAATGAAGCGGATGGATTGAAGGCCATCGAGGAATTAAACGGCTTTGAATTAAGCGGAAGAAAAATGATCGTTACTATGGCTAAACCAAGAGATATAGTCGCAACGGATAATCAGAATACTGACGCTTAAAATTTTCTATTTTTTCTATTTTGAAAGGCAACGTTAAGTTGCCTTTTTTTATGTCCTAGAGATTTAGATAATTGAATTGGCGACCAAGTACTTCAACAATTCGATAACGAAATTATCTGACTTGAGTTGCACTGTTGAAAAACGCATATCCCTTTGGGTTAATAGATTCCATTGCACCATTTTATTGCCATTGGTTTGCGGCATTTTACTGGCTGTGCATACCAAAGCACCGGTGGAGTTAAAAATACTGTATTGTATTATCTTACCATTGGGACCTTCCAATTCTTCTTCTTCGCAACGACCTAGAAAGATTCCATCCTGAGAAATTTCTAAATCCTCTACCTTAATCTCGGCAGCTTTATTGCGTTCAACAATAAAAAGCTTTTCAGCATCTACTTTCTTTGCATTTTGCAGTTCAATGTTGCCGTTTATGGTGGCGAACAATTCAGCTTTAACCGTGTCTAAGCCTTCTTTATTGACCAATTCAAATTGACAGATTATTTTATTGATGTCGGTTTTCTGACCTTTGTTTTTATAGTCGGCATTCATTTGAATATTTGGAAATTCAAAATGGTAGTAAAACGAAGGCGCAACACTGTTATTTGTTGGCTTGTTTAGCATCATTTGCTTTACACTTAGCAGCAAACTGGTATCATTAATATGGTAGTAGTAACAAGTGGCAAATGAATCACCCGGAGTTTTTACCTTCATCAACTTTGCCACAGGCTTCTGGTTGCAAAACAGGGTATCAAATTGATTTGCTTTTTTTCTGTTTTTCTTGAGTTTACTTGCAGAATTATTCACTGAATGAATTTCCGCAGAAGCTGTATTTGGATAAAAGGAAAATAAGCCTAAAACTACAGATAAAACAAAGGTTTTAGGCAGGTTTGATTTGTAGATTTGAGTTTGTAAACGCATATTCAATAGGGTTGTTTCCGGCAATAATGACAATTTTGTTGTTGATATCGTTCAAACAATTTTTGTACCAATCTTCTCCTTTTGCATCCATATTTGTCAAAGGCTCATCAAGCAGAAGAATAGGTGAATTGCTGCTCAAGCACAAAGCTGTTTTTAATCTTTGCAACATACCTGAAGAAAATAATTTCACTGCTCTATTGGCCTGCGATTTATTAAAATCACTGAAACCAAGAAACTCATCTAAGCCCGAATTCATTTTTTGAGTTCTCAAATACAAATCGTGTATTTCAAGAATGTTAAACTCCATCGGCAACTCGAGATAAGGGGCACTTAAAGCAAATATTTCATGCGGTTTGTAGACACTTGAACCATTGATTAAAACCTCCCCTTCACTGGCTTGTACTAGGCCATAAACAATTTGCATAAAAGTAGATTTTCCACTGCCATTGTGGCCTGTAACCGACAAACTATCGCCAAGTTTTAAATCAACATTGATGTTTCTAAACAACCATTGGTTTTGATAACGTTTACCGATATTGTTAATTTGAATTTGCAAGGGCTACAAACTTAATTTTTTTTCAGGGGCTAAACAATTGCTTTTATTTTTTTGGCAACGGTAATCTCTCGTTTACCAAATGGCCCTGGTGGACAATCGATTTCAAAGCCAAGTTCCTTTAAATTCCGTTTGAATTGTCCTTGAGAACAATAGGTTACAAAAAGTCCATTTTCGGCCATTGAATCGCTTACTTTTTTCAATATTTCGAAAGTCCACATTTCAGCTTGTTTTGAAGGGGCAAAGGCATCGAAATACACGAGGTCAAAAGCTGGGAAATTGTATTTCTCCATTTGTAAGTCTTCCAATTTGGATTCAATTAACTTGAAATTAAAATGTTCATTGATGCTTTGCATGCTTTGGGCATGAATCATTTTTGGCAAAGCAGCTAGACACTTGGGTTTTTCAGAAAAACCTTGGTAATAGTTATTCAACAATTCTTCTGAAAGAGGATATGCTTCAATGCTGTAATAATTTATTATAGTATCAGGCGCTTGATGGTCTATGCTCAGCAAAGCATTAAGGCCAGTACCAAAACCAATTTCCAAAATATTGATGGACTTTAGTTGGGGGGAGATACGTCTTAAACCATTGTTAATGTATACATGCAAACTTTCTCCTAAAGCACCATGTACAGAATGGTAGGTTTCATCTAGCGATTCATGAAACAAGGTATTGCTGCCATCAGAAGTGGCAATGATTTGCATAAGAATTACGCTTTTTGTCTTACCGTTCTTTGTTCAATGCGTTTTTCATAATCTGAACCTTGAAAAATGCGGTGAACATAAATACCTGCGGTGTGTATTTGGTTAGGATCTAGGCTTCCTGCTGGCACCAATTCCTCCACTTCGGCAATGGTAATTTTACCAGCCATAGCCATTAAGGGATTGAAATTACGGGCAGATTCTTTGAAGATTAAATTGCCATGGGTATCGCCTTTCCAAGCTTTAACGATAGCAAAGTCAGCGTCGAAAGCATATTCCATTAAATAGGTTTTGCCATTGAAGTCGCGGGTTTCTTTTCCGATAGCCACTTCAGTTCCAACACCCGCAGGGGTATAAATTGCAGGCATACCATAACCAGCAGCCATACAACGGGTAGCCAAAGTGCCTTGGGGAATCAATTCCACTTCCAATTCGCCTGACAACAGTTGTCTTTCGAATTCAGCATTTTCGCCAACATAGGAAGAAATCATTTTCTTAACCTGTTTGGTTTGCAACATCAGCCCGATACCAAAATCGTCGACCCCAGCATTATTGGAAATACAGGTTAATTCCTTGCTTCCCTTTTTCACCAAGGCTGTGATACAATTTTCAGGAATACCGCAAAGGCCAAAACCGCCAAGCATAATTACTGCTCCGTCGTTGATGTCTTTAATTGCTTCTTCTGCATTCGAAACCACTTTGTTCATGCTGCGAAGATAATTAAAAAGGCCAAAGGGTAAAAAAAATGAAGGGGTAAAATTTTTGAAAAATCAAAAACAAATTTATTGATTATCGATAAATAATTATTGAAATATTAAATCTATTTCATAGTTTTGCTTTATGAAAGTAGTTATAGCTTCAAGCAAAGAACTTTTAATTGGCCTCAGCGTTGCAGCCTTATTAATTATTGGTGCTCAATTTTTTAAGGCATATAAGTCTTTAGAATATTGTCCAAACAAAATTCATACTGAAGCCCTTTTTGAAAAAAACCGATTGGCTGAGGGGACTTATATTATAAACTCTGTTGAGCAAGACAGCTTAAAACTATGGCAAATCAACTCCTATATTCAATTTGAAAAAAGTTACTCTTATGACAAAAATCCACAAATAAAAATAGTAGATTTATTTGACCCAAAGTACAATAAACTTCCATGGGTTTATGCTACCTATTACATCATTTTGGGTTTATTATGGACCGCTGTTTTTTACCAATTATACCAATACTTAAATACAATAAAGAAATCTCAGACTTTTGAAAAAGCCAATTTAAAACACCTTTATTTAAGTGGTCGTTTTATTTGGATGATCTTATTTGTATATTTTTTTAGTTTGACTGGTTTCTCTATCATCCACCATTATTTGTTCCATATTCGGATACCACAAATCAGTGCATATCAATATGAGCAGATGATGATGTTATTAGTACTATCCTTACTGCATTTGATTTTGAGGTTGTATGCAAAAAGTACTTTCAGCGGTATGGAGATGAAAACAGAGCAAGATTTAACCGTATAAACTATGGCTATACTTGTAAATTTAGATGTTGTGATGGCCAAACGGAAAATGAGTTTGAATGCCTTGAGTGAAAAAACAGGCATTACTTTGGCCAATTTGAGTATTTTAAAAACCAACAAGGCAAAGGCTTTGCGTTTTAGTACCTTGAATTCAATTTGTGAAGCCCTTGAATGCCAACCTTCAGAGATACTCGAACATGTTTCTGAAGATCAGTTTAAAAAAATTTTAAATATTTTTTAAAATCCATGCAACGAAGCGAGTAAGTCCTGTGTCTTACACGTACACGTGTAATGGTTATTGCATGTGGTAAATATTTCTCAAGATTCCTTTAATGCGCAAAAACCCTGATGAAGAATCAGGGTTTTTTGTTTTACCAAGTGCCCCTTATCCAATTGCC
>CANFVI010000126.1 GCA_947450405.1 Flavobacteriales bacterium | reverse complement strand
TGTTTTCAACTGACAAAGCATCTTCATCGTAGAAAACAATTTCATCGCGGGTGGTATCTTGCAATCCTCCAACAAATTGTGTTTTTTGAGGGATATTAATTCCACGTTCTGCCAAAATTTCTCTCACACCAGGGTGATTCCCTATAAACGACATTACCCTTGCATTTACTGAGCCTGGACGACCAGAACAAGCACCACAATCATAAGCCGCGTAATGCGGATTATTTACACTGCTAGAACCATGTCCTATCAAATAAATGATCGGAGCAAAATTCTCAACCAAACCAATACTGTGCAATAACGTTTCAATCCTATCGGCCATTTCTTCTACTTTGAAACCCACTTGCAAGCCATTTTCTGTTTCACCTTTGAATTCAATTGACAAAGCAGAAAACTCATCCATATGCTTCAAAGAAGATGCTGTAGCAGGACTCATTGTAGGTCTAAAAATACTCACGAACAATTTCATGGCCGACCAAAATCCAAGCGATTGAGAAATCAACCACCCGAATAACAATGAATGTGTTTGGTGATGAAAATGCAAATCGCGCTTGTGTATTTGGGTAGCATCTGTTTCCTTTATTAAAAACTTAGGCGTAACTGGTGCTGGACAATGCTTGGTATAAAACTTCCCATTTTCTGGTTGGTAGTAAAATTCTACCCCGAAAAAACCTGGAGTACCAAATGTTTTGCAATTTGGATCTTCTATTTCCAAATGACGTCGAATGCTACATTCCCTGTCATCAATACAAAAGAGCGCTTGAAAACTTTGACTGACAGTATTTTCTTGTTTTTTATTAAAACTTTGCCTCAAACCAGTTAGAACCGAATCATAATAATTCCATTCATAACTAATTTGCCAAAGTCGAATTACTTCAAAATGCTCAGAATACGCAATTGGCGCAAATAAATCTACATTTTCAATTGGTAACAATTGACACATGGGTAGAAAGTCCTCACCCATTTTAGATTCTAGAACATCAATTTCAATTAACAATTCGAAGGCAATCAGTTCTTTTAATGCAATTCTTCTCGTATCGAGCAGTGTTTCCGGCATGGCTTCAACTGTTGAAACCATACCCGACCAACCTGGATGAGCAAACTGTTGATCAATTAAATATCTCTCAAACAATTCTTCTTTGCCAATAACTTTTTGCAATAAAAACTCAATATCCCATTGCTCGGTTAACAAATATTTTCTTGCTGTTTTGCCTTGAAATAAACTTACATAGCTGGAAGATTCAAGGGCTTTTAGATTTTTTAAGAATCCACCCGCAATTTCGGGAAACCTCCAAATAGAAATTCCTTGGTCTAAATAACTACAAATAACCCGGAATAAAATTGGATGAGAAAGTGCGTCCATATCCAATCCATTTTTGGTTTTCCATAACTTTCTCAAACTCCCTACCCTAGTTTGTGAATGATTTTGAAATTGCTCATGGAGCATTTTCTCTTTCCAAATTTGGGCGTTTTCTTTTTTCTCAGATTTTAGAATATGTGCAATGGTTGCATCAGAAATTTTACCTTCGGCATACAATGTTCTGTAATCGTCAATGCCCAGGGTAACATTATAGCCAAAGATTGCATTTGCTTTTTCAATTCCTTTAAAAAACTCATCGTGCTGAAAAGCATGTAAGGTATTGTGATGGATAAAATCCTTCAAAGGCGCTTGAGCAGGCAAATAATGGCTCAATTCATGAAGAACATGTTCTTCATTGAATTTTGTATTTGCGTGGGTCATAATTACTTTTTAAGCTTATTCCCCAAATCGTCAAATTGATTGTTTTTAGTTCTTCTGCGAGTCGACATTTCATGTTCGCTCCTGGATGTATACTCCATTTCTTCAACCCCCTGTATAATTAAATCACCACCAGCATGTTCAAATTCTGCATGCAAATGATGCAAATTATCCATTACCGTGTGATCAATTAAATTACATTTGGTAAAATCCAGTATTAATTTTGAATCAGAATGAAAACCTGCAATTTCCTTTTGAATACCCAACCAATTTGAAAAAACCGCAGCTCCATATATGTTCAATTGGTTTTCATGTTTTTCAATTTTTGCTTTAAAAGTACTTTTTAAAGGAACGCCCAAAATAGACTGTGTAATTAGTTTCACAATGATACCCACACCTATACCAACCAATAAATCTGTTGCCAAGGTAACGACAATCGTTATTGTAAATACCAATAACTGTTCCGGTCCAATTTTAGCCATTCTACCAAATTCTTTAGGACTAGCCAACTTAAATCCAACTCCAATTAACAACGCAGCCAATGCCGCATTGGGAATAAGATCACTAAACTGCAAATCAAACAACAAGAAAAGCAATATAAATAAACCGTGAAACATGTTTGCAAATCGTGTTTTTGCCCCATTGTTTACGTTTGCGCTACTACGAGCAACTTCTGAAATCATAGGCAATCCACCAAATATTGAGGAGATTGTGTTACCCACACCTACGGCAATCAAATCTTTGTTCGCGTTGCTTTTTCTTCTGAAAGGATCAAGCATATCAATTGCTTTTACGGTAAGTAAGCTTTCTAAACTACCTACCAATGCAAACATGATTACATACTTAATAAAAATACCACTTCTATGTATTCCTTCAAATCTTTCATTCCACGCGATAGTGTGAATAAAATCTTGATCAAAATGCACTAAGAATTTTTTGTCTAAATGTAAATAATGAGCCAATGGTATTGAAACAAGTAATACTAGAACTGGTGAAGGGATTTTTTTCAAAAAAGGTTGCTTTACCAAAGGCCATAAAAACACAATCAGTAAACTTATTATTCCAATAATCGCAACTTGTACGTTCATATTGGCTATAGATTTTGGAATGGCACTGAGCAATTCTAATGGTTCTAATATTGATTTCCCATGTTCGTTTAAGGGTGCTGAACCAAAAATCAAATGAAACTGTTTACTCATTATAATGATTCCAATTGCAGCCAACATTCCATGAATTGCACTCAATGGAAAAAAATCTACCAACGAGCCCATTTTCATCAAACCGAATAATATTTGAACAATACCTGCAACCATTAAAGCACCAAGAGCCAAATGCCAACCCAATTGCGCATCGCCTTGACCAAATTCGGCAACAGAGCCGGCTACTATTACTATTAATCCCGCGGCTGGACCTTTTATTGTCAATTTTGAACCTGCAAACCAAGATACAACTAAGCCACCAATCATGGCGGTTATTAATCCCATAATTGCTGGAAATTCACTTGCTTTCGCAATTCCCAAACTCAATGGCAACGCCAACAAGAATACGAGAAATCCCGACATGGCATCCGTTTTATAATTCTCTATCAATCCTTTCCATCCGTCAGACGGGATCGTATTTGTTTTATTTTTTGTCATAATTATTTTGTTTTTGTTTGTTTCAACTTTAAACCAAGCTGATAGGTTTTTTCATTATTTGATTCGCCAAAAAAAGCGTTGCATTTCCTTTTGCTCCTCAATAAAAGCAAAATCACACGATAGAACTCGCGTGTTTAGTATGAAATAATGAATTTACCCAGCAATTTTAATCTGCTGCAACAAAATAACCAATGACACTTTGTGTACTTTGGATTTTATTGTTTTATCAAATGTATAAACCCAAGAAAAGAACGCTTGGGGTATTTGAATATTAGAATATGTAAGATTTTCGTCAAAAAATGTAAGGAATACTACTTTGTCGTCATTGTCGTCTGAATCTGAGTCAACAGTTTCTTCGCATTGACTAGTATCTCCATTAAATTCCGAATGGATAGTCCATTCAACAAAAGATGCCGTGAATAGTAGTAAAACGAGGGCAAGACCCAGCATTTTAGAATATTTCAACACGCCTTTCATAGTTTTAATTAATGCAAATTTACTGTTTTTTGCTAAGGTGCTTACATTTCCCAACCAAGTATCACGTATTTGACCGCATTTTTAGACGGTTATATCGTTTTTATTGACCAAACATAAATTTCATGGGAATATGCAACCTTTTACTCCATGAGATTTCAGAATGATCTTTTCCCTCAAAAAACAAACTCAGACAAGAAGTACCTTTTTTGTATTTTAAATTCTTAGGGTCAATTTTATTTTCAACTACATAACCAAGATCAGCCATGATTTGATTTACCGCACTTTGAGCAGGTGCATACATCGAATCCAATGTTTTGTTACCATGATCAAAGTAAATCTTATGCGTTTTTGGATCAGGCAAATTCAAATCCAAGTATTTTTGAAAATCGCGGTAAAACGGATTTATTGAATCAGGCTCAATAAATAAACCTGGCCAATGGGTCGACATGCAAACAGCACCTTTAAAAACATCTGGATACTTACAAATTGCGTACAATGAAATTAATCCACCCATACTCGAACCACCAATATAATTTTCATTTTTAACGGTAAGAAACATTGAATCTATTTTGGGTTTTAAAATTTCTACGATAAATCTCAGATAATTGTTAGATTGCACTGGATGTTCAAAAAGTGGCAAAATTCCTTGTCGATCTTTTCCCAATAAAAATTGACGTTCACCGTCTGATAATATTTCAATAGGGTCTTCGGGCAAATATTCCGCACGTCGTTTGCTACCATTATTCCAAATACCCACCACAATTAGCGGTTTAATATCTTTGTTCAAAATCATTTTACCCAACACCTCATCAACTTTCCATTCTTGCTTATTCCAAGTAATTGTAGAATCGAAAAGCATTTGACCATCATGCATATATAATACTGAATATTTTTCTGAGGGACGGTAATTCGGCGGCAGCCAAATGTCAACATTCCTACCGTCTACAAATCCCCCAATATTTTCAATGCGTTTTATAGATCCAAATTGTACCTTTGGAATTGTATTTTGAGCGATTAACTTACCAGCAAAAATAACAATGGCAAAAATGAGAGTTTTTACAATTTGCAACATAATTCACGAATATAAGTATATATATTTTTAGTGGAAAACAGTAAATTCACAGATTGCATTCGAAACATATATTTAACAATACCTTAATCCAAAATCAAAATAACATCAAATAGTTTTGCATTCAAAAAAATTGAAATCGAATAGACTTAGTATAGTGAGAGACATCAGTTGGTTGTCTTTTAATGAAAGGGTATTACAGGAGGCGAAAGATCC